>CABQAA010000041.1 GCA_902461995.1 uncultured Oscillospiraceae bacterium
CAGGCTCTTCGCCTGTCCGGTTTTCCTTTGTTTATTACAAGAAGGAGGCACGAGGTGGTATCGCGCGCATTCCCACAAGGTGTGGATTCGTCTTGGAATTCTTACGGAATGGGAAGCAAAGCCGTGCCCTGTCCGCAGTGAGGAACAGCCTTTGTCCATGCCGATGGACGCGCCCCGTGGGGCTTTGGCGCCGGCAGTCTAGGTTCCCTATCGATCGAGATATAATATCCATGATCACGGACGGCCGGGATCGTATTTTTGCTTTCCTGCCGGCGGCCTAGACCGATTTCGAGGATAAGGAATGGATCTGGAAATTGCTGCAGCGGTCAAGTCGGGATTCGCTAGGCAAAAAGGCTCTTGATGTTAAACACATCAAGAGCCTTTTGTCTTTTGGACAGTCAGTATCCAACGTCGAGCTGTTTTATTGATCTGTCTGATCGGCAGAACAGCGATTGAGGACTTCTCATGCCTCCCGATATGATCGCATCCTTAGCTCGGATGTTTTGCATCGTTTTGATGTTTTTGTATGGTTTTACAGGGTGCCTTCATGCTGCAGTTTCAAAAAACAAGAGCAACGGCGGGCGGCCGGTTCTTTTTGAAAAACGACATGAATACAGGTGCTCATGCCGTTTTTCATTCGTTTCATATCCGGCCTGGCCCGGGATGGAGACGGCTTTTAACCCCTAATGTGAAAAGGCACATATAAAGTATATTTTCTGCAAGATAAAGTATACAATTTATATCGTTTGCAGAGGAGAAGACCGTTATAATGAATGAAAGTACATAATAAGCGGAGCGAAGGGAGTGAATTTCTGGTATAACCGCCTAGGTGTTCCGGGTCCGTTCCAGTTTGTTGATGTTACGGTATTGCCGTGGAGAAAAACCGGTTTCTTTTTTGAAAGTATAGGAGAAATAATGTTCATCTGAAAAGGACAGGTGCAAAGCGATGGCTGAAATCGACAGATCGGTATTGGTGAGCATGGTACACGCCAGGTTGGTGCGCTGCTGGATGATATATTGATGAGGCGATATCCCATATTCCTTTGTAAAGATCCGGTTCAAATGCGTATGGCTGATATAAAATTCCTTTTCGATCGTGTCCAATGTAAGGGGTTCGCAAATATGGTCGTCGATATATTTCAAGATTTTCTCCGGCATATATTGGCCCTGTTTGTTTTTTTCTTCATGCATCTCTTTGTTCACGTCGGATAGGAGGCTCAGCAGCAGCGCGGCGCAGGCCGTTTCCCGTTCATGCAGATAGAGAGACGGGTCGGTCAGCGTTTGATGGATGGAACGCAGGTAAGATTCGGCTTTCGGGAAATGGAAAATAATGAAGGCCAAATCCAGATGTAGCCCCTGGCATAAGCTGCGATTCAGCTTGCCGTTGCAGTTGACCCAGATTTTATGATAGGGATCATGGGGATCGGCGTAGTATTCACAATGCTTGTGATCGCTGATCATGCAGAAATCTCCGGCTTTGATCGGATACTCAATGCCATCGATATTAAGGAATCCTTTTCCGCTCAAAATATACTCGTACACGTAAGCATCGGACGGCCAGACGGATATGTGATATTTTTTATGGGGAAAGGTTTCGCCCGCCAGCTCTACATAAAAGGGCGTGTCTGTACGGGGCGCTCTTTTATATATGAAACGCTCGCTGCCGTAAAAGTTTTTGGCACGGTTGACATTATTCGCCACAGCAGTAACCTCCAAATTTGACATGGTACGAATTCTAACTTTTGTGGTACGATTTTACATTGTTTTGCCATTCGTGTCAAGTTATAATACAATTGAACCAAAAACCGGACGTTTTTGCGACAAATGTGACAATGCGATGGTTGGATTATTCTGGAAAAACCGGCGGCTTTTGATCTTTTGAGAATGATGGTATATTTTCTAAAACCTATATTTAAAATGGTACGCATATCCGGAAAGGCGCCTGCGAACGGGCGCGGCAAAGTATGAAACTGTTGAATTTGAGAGGAGAAACAGGCATGAAACGAGGTACCACAGCTCTTCTGGCTATGCTCCTGATCGTTGCCGTACTGCTTACAGGATGCAAACGTGATACGCCGGCCGAATCCGACGTTTCAGGAGTTTCCGGCGATCCCAATGCATCTTCTACCGGCGAGTATTCGGGGGATGAAGACCCGAATGTGACCGATCCGGGGGCAACCGTCACGGACAGCAGCGGCAACCTGGTTACCGATCCTCAGGGACCGACCCAGAGCGGCGGACAGACCACGCAGAACGGCGGCAGTACCCCTGGCGGCAACACTCCGGGCCAGGTGGTGGAGGCCTCTTTTACCCGCAATGCCGACGGCACCTGCACGGATAAGTCCAGCGGCGTCGTGTTCCTGGACGACGATTTGGACGACCTGAAAAAAACGTTCGAGTACGGGTCCGGAGTCGGCATCGACAACAGCGACCCGAACCTGTTCAACGGGGACGACGCCAGGCTAACGCGGGTGGACAGCTCTGTCAAGCCGGACAGCTGCTGGTTTACATACAAGCTGGATGCCGGCATTACGGAAATATCCCTGGTGGTGTTCATCTATGAGAAGGCCGATCCTAACGCCACCCTGCAAATTTCCGTGTCTCCGGACAATAAAACCTGGAAATCGGTCAAGGTGACCAAAAGCGATAAAGCGGATTTGAACTGGGATACCTGGATGATGTATACCATTACGGCCAAAGGGATCGACAAGTCCAACAAATATGTCAAAATCGATCTCGGTGCCGCGCCCACTCCTCATTGGAATATCAACGTTTCCCGCCTGCGCATCAACAACATTGCCAAAATGAACGACGCGGACCGGTTCCTGGAGGTTCGTGCCTCGGCCACCTACTATGTAGATTCGAAAAAGGGCAGCGACAGCAACGACGGCTTGTCCGAGGCCAAACCCTTTAAGTCTTTGAGCAAACTCAGCCGGAAATTCTTCCAGGAGGGAGACCGGATTCTGTTCAAAAAAGGCGAGACTTACAGCGGCGCCCTGACCCTCAAAGGGTACGGCACGGCCAGCAATCCGATCACCGTGGGAACCTATGGAAGCGGCAGTATGCCCAAGATCGACGGCCGCGGGGCCCGGGCCGGGATTACGATTACGGCGAACCATATTGTTCTCGACGGGCTGGAGGTCACCAACGCCAATGGGTATTACGGCATTTACATCGGCACGCTTCAGTCCGGCGAAAATGCCGGCATCACCGTGACCAACTGCTATGTACATGATATAGATGTCGGAGAAAAGAAATTTTCCTATTTGGAAAGCGGAGGCATCATCGCGCGGGCCGACGGTACGTCGCCCACCTGGTTTAAAAATGTCAACATTCAGAACAACACCATCAAAAATGTTTGCCGCTGCGCCGTGGTCATTTCCAACTCCTGGGGCTGGCGCTACAGCGATGGAAATTACATCAAAAACAAATATGTAGACGACAGCAACGGCTGGTATCCCAACTTGGACTGCAAAATCAGCGGCAACACCATAGACGGATCCAAGGGCGATTCGATTCTGGTCCAGTGCGGCAAGAACACTCTCATCGAACGGAATACGGTATACAATGCCAATTCCTCGACCAAGGAACACGCCAAGGTGGCGATGGTGGCGGTTTGGACCATTTCCACCGTGGACACCGTCATGCAGTATAACGAAGTGGGCTATACCAAACGGCCCCACGCCGACGGTGAGGCGTTTGATACCGACCACGCGGAGGTCAACTGCAAGATCCAGTATAACTACAGCCACAACAACGAGGGCGGTTTCGTCCTGCTGTGCAACGGCATGCCCGGCACCGCCAAGAACGCCACGGTGCGGTACAATCTCTCGGTAAACGACGGCGCCAAGGGCGCGGCCATCCAGCTGATCGGCGCGGTCCCGGGATCTCAGGTTTACAACAACACGTTCTATCTTTCCGCCACCTCGTCGGTTGTGGGGATGTGGGGGAACGAGGGCCGGCCTTACAAGGCGGACGGCATCACCTTTACCAACAATATTTTCGCTGCGCCGACACAAAAGGGCGCGTATACCTCCGGCGGTTCGGTGGGGACCTCTTTCTACAACGCCGTGACCAACATCAAGTTCAATAACAATTTGTTCAGCAATGTGAATCAGCCGAACGCCAGCGGCGGGGTCTCTCTCTCCGGCAATGTAAACGGCAATCCGAGTTTCGCGCTGAGCACGGACTACAAGAACAAGGCGGCCATGATCGCGGCGTTTACTCCCAAAACCAAGGTATCCGGGGCGACCGCAGTGGCCGACAACGGCGGCAAGGACATCAACGGCAATGCGATTTCCTCTAATTATTTTGGCTGCGTGAATCCATAACGCCATTTGTACAGGGGATAGGAGGAGTTTATGAATGCTGTGAGTTCTGCGGAGCCGCCTGTGGAAGATTACAGGGCGTCCACCTTTTACGTCGATTCCAAAGGAGGCTGCGACGAAAATGACGGCCGCTCCGAGGCGGCCCCGTTCAAAACCCTGGAGAGGGTCAGCCGCGAATCCTACGGACCCGGGGACCGGATTCGGTTCAGGAGGGGCCGGACCTACTGCGGCAGCCTGACGCTTAACGCCTGCGGCCATGCGTCCGCCCCCGTCCGGGTAGAATCTTACGGAAGCGGCGCCATGCCGAAAATCGTCGGCCGCGGCGGCGCGGCGGTCACCACCCGAGCCGTTTACCTCACCCTGGAAGGACTGGAAATCACCAATCCCGGCGGCTTGTTTGGTATCCATATCCTACCCCTGAAAAGCGGGGAAAACAGCGGCATTACCGTTTCCGGCTGTTATATACACGATGTCAATGAGGAGGAAACCGCCGGATGGGGCGGCTATATCGGCAGCGGCGGCATTATTGCCAGGGCCGATGGAGAAGAGCCTGTGTGGTTCCGGGATATGGTGCTGCAGGACAACATCATCCGCAACACCTCCCGGATGGGGATCACGATCTCCAACTCCTGGGGCTGGCGCTACGGCGGCGCCGGATACATCCGGAACCGGTACGTTGACGACGACAACGGCTGGTACCCCAACCGGAACTGCCGCATCACCGGCAACACGATTGACGGAACCAAAGGCGACTCGATTCTGGTTCAGTGCGGCAAGGATATCCTCATTGAGCGGAACACGGTATATGGCGCCAATTCCTCTGTTAAGGAACACGCCAAAATCGCCATGGTGGCGATCTGGACTATTTCCACCTTGAACACCGTGATGCAGTATAACGAGGTGGGCTACACCAGACGGCCCGGGGCGGACGGCGAAGCCTTCGACACGGACCATGCGGAGGACGGCTGTATCATCCAGTATAATTACAGCCATCACAACGAGGGCGGGTTTGTCCTGCTGTGCAACGGTATGCCCGGTACCGCCAGAAACGCCACGGTACGGTACAACCTTTCGGTGGGCGACGGCGGCTCCGAGAACGGCGCCTGTGTTCAGTTCATCGGGGATGTCCCGGGAACGCAGATTTACAACAACACGTTCTGGCTGTCGGAAGCCTCCCGGATACTGGATGTCTGGCGGAACCGGGCGAAGGACGTGCGGATCACCGCCAACATCTTTGCCGCACCCCCGGGAAGGGAACTGGCCTACACCGCCCGCCCCGATCCCAAGCCGGGCGGCAGTGTTGTCGACCCCGATTTCCGTAAGGCGGTGGAGGGATTTGTTATTCACAACAACATCTTCCATCATGTGCCGCAGCCTGCGGCCGGAGGAGGCGTGACGGTGGCGGATTGCCGGGAAGAGGATCCGGACTTTACCGTGCGTGAATTCACGGACGCGGATTACCGGGATCGAACGGGGATGGTATCTGCCTTTACACCGAGAAACCCGATGGCCGGGGCCCCTCATGTCCCGGACAGCGGCGGAAAAGATATCACAGGCACCGAGATGAACACGGATTTCTATGGTTGTGTAAAGTATAAACCAATATAAATGTGAGGAGGAAGAGCATTCATGAAGAAATGGAAACTTCGTTTGTTCAAGTCCGGCTCTTTGGCAGTTACGGCGGCGATCCTGGCTTCGGTGATCGCCATGCCGGGCGTGCTGCCACAGGTAACCGCGTCTGAAACCCCTGGCGTCAACTGCACCAGCCGAATCGAACCCGACACCTACATCGCCAACTCGCTTTCTGTCAAACCGGTGCGGAATTACACCGCTCTGTATAACGACGGGATGTACGACGGCGGAGACAAGTCTCTGATGCTGCCCATGGGTCCGCTCATGTACTCGGATGGCGAGACCGATCAGGTTGGAGAACTGACCTACAGGCTGCCCTATGCGGTGGACGAACTAAAAATCACCGGCGTCGAGGTCCCGGATGACGCCAACAATGCCTTCAAGGGCTTCTGGATTTCCCAGGACGGCTACAACTGGACGGCGTTCGAAATGACGAGACTCCGGACGGCCGATGTCGTGTGCGCTTTTGCCACTACGCGCAAGGGCGTCGACTATTACGGCTCCAGCAGCGAATCCTTCCGCTATGTGAAGGTCGCGCTGGGCGGAAAATCCGTAAACGGCATCAATTATCTCTACATTCCCCCGGCCGGCTCGATGGAAACCTGCACCGAAAAGGTGGATCCGGCCGGTACGGGCGTTGTGATCGCCGAGACCAACACCGCCGCGAACGTCACCTTGGCGCGGCATAACCACTCCAACAGCTGGACCCATGACGGCGTAAAGGGCATGGCCTACAACGGTGTGCCGAACAACGGCGGCCTGGTGACCTTCAAGCTCCCCTATGCGGTGGGTTCGCTGAAAATGACCGGTACAGAGGTCTATTGGCCCACCGCCGAGGCGCGCGGCTCCAACCGGTTTCTGAGCTTCGAGGTGTCCGCCGACGGAGAAAACTGGACGTCTTTTGCCATGGCGGGCAGCGATTTCACCATGGTCAATAATCCGGGTGTTTCCGCCAGCAACAATCCTCCGAAAGTCGCCCTTCCGATCTATCGCCTAGGCGTCACCTATTACGGCACCAGCGACACCCAGTTCCAATACGTCCGGATTGCCTTCGGCCGGGATTGGGCGCCCCAGCTCTGCAACTTCTATCTCCCCGCGGAGGACCGCGGCGAGAGCTGCACCACCAAGGTGGATCCCGTCAACGTGTTCAAGAGCTTTTCGGGAACCAGCGGCGGCGATACCACCACGTATGGACGGGACAACACCCACCAGTATGACGAAACCGGCATCTTCGTCTTTAAGTCTAACATGACCGGCAGCGGCAAGATGGTCTTCGAAATGCCTTACGTGGTCAACGAGCTCAAAATGACCGGTATCGAGATCATTACGGCAGCCGTTACCGAAACGGAACGTCCCGATCTGGCACAGTTCCGGTTTACAGGCTTCCGGGTGTCCGCCGACGGCGAGAACTGGACCGACTTCTTTATGGAGCGGACCCTGGACGGCGTGGTGTCCACCGACACGGCGCAGAAACGGCGCGAGGGCGTCATCCTCTACGGCGCCAGCAGCACCGCCTTCAAGTATATTGAAGTGACCTTTGGTAAGAACTGGATCCCCGGCATCAGCTGGTTCTATATTCCGAAACTGGGAGTCGAATCCTTCGAAATCTCCGGAGATGCGGTGCTGTATGAAGGGGAAGACCGGACCTATACGCTGATTACAAAGCCCGCCTACGCGGTTTTGCCGGATTACACCTGGTCGGTGGAAAACGGTACCGGCACCGCCACCATCACGCAGGAAGGCGTGCTGACTGCGGGAACTCCCGGCACCGTCACCGTGAAGGTGACGGCTGACGACGACTCCGGGCTGTCGGCCAGCAAAACCGTCACGATCCTGTCCGAGAGCGGCACCGACGGCTGCACGGTAAAAGTGGATCCCGTCGATACCATTCAGGGCGTTTCGGATACCGGTTCCGCGGGTACCACCTACGGACGGAACACCACCTACAAATACGACGGCACCGGTATTTACTGCTTCTGGAAGAATGCGCCTAACGGCGGCAAAATGGTGTTCAAAATGCCCTATCCGGTCAATGAGCTGAAAATGACCGGCGTGGAGATTATAACCAAGGGGAACATGACCAATCCGCCGAATGAATTCCGCTTCAAGGGCTTCCGGGTCTCTGCGAACGGCGAGAGCTGGACGGATCTGGAGATGGCCCGCACCCTCGACGGGTTTGTAGACGGTGAGACGGAAAGGCGCGAAGGTGTGATCCTCTACGGGGCCAGCGACACCGAGTTCCGCTTTGTGGAAGTCACCTTCGGGAAAGACTGGATTCCCGGCATCAGCTGGTTCTATCTTCCGGAACCCGAAATCATGCTGAACCACTATGATCTGACCGTGTATTCTAAGGGCCCTGTTCAGACCCTGGAGGCGACTCTCCGGGAAGGCGTGACGGGTGAGGTCACATGGTCGTCCAGTGAGCCTTCCGTGATGACGGTGGACGGCTCCGGCAAGCTGACGGCTGTGGCGCCTGGCACGGCGGTGATTACCGCGGCCGCAGGCGGATTTACGGCCGAGTGCGAAGTGACGGTAAAAGAGGGCTACGGTCCGGACGGCTGCACCACCGTGATCGACGCCTACGCCTATATCGACAACACCTCTTCCGTAGCGCCCAGCCGGACCGGCACCATTCCGATCCCTGGCGGCGTCACCTACCCGATGGTGTTCAGCACCAATCCCTTCAACGACGAGCCGATCTTTACCTATAAACTGCCTCATGCGGTCAAAGAACTGAAGATGACCGGTATCGAGGACGCCGGTGCCGTCGGAATACAGCATTCCTTCGAATGGTTCCAGGTGTCGGCAAACGGCAAAGACTGGACGGATTTTGAGATGACGCGCCGTTTCGACGGCGGCGGCTGGATCGGCGTCACCCTTTACGGCAAGGCCGATGAAGCATTCCAATATTTCCGCGTAAAATTCACGACGAACGCCGGCTGGTGTCCCGGAATCGGGCACCTGTATATCCCCCCGGCTGATCCCGGTCCGGAAGCGGACTACGGTGTGATACTGGGCGCTGCCGCCGCGAAGTCGGCCGAGGCGAAGGACGCCGGGGCCAGTTTTGCCAGAAGCGAGAATACGGGGGCGTGGCGCTTTACCACCGACACCCTGAGCTATGCACCGGGCCAGGTGACCTATTATTTCCCCTATGCGATCACGGCGTATAAGTTCAATGTGGTAGATTCCTTCAATCCCGATTTCGCCGGCGGCTTCACCTACTGGGCCTCAGCGGACGGCGAAACCTATACCCAGCTTGATCCCGCGGCCGCGTACGGTACACTGGTTAAGGCCAGCTGGCGGGCTTATGAAACGGCGGCCTACGGCACGCTGGATGAGGAGGATGGTATCCAGTATCTGCAGGTGCGGATGTCCAGCGAGCTTTCGAGCGAGGAGCCGGGGCTGCTGTCTCTGCAGCTGAACGCTGTCGATTATCCCGAGAGAGAGCCCCTTCCCGCCTTTGAAACGCCCGACACCGCCGCAGGCGAACGGGAGCTTCTGGATCGGTTTGAGGGAGAAGGGCTGACGATCGAGGAAGGCGGAAAAGCCGCCGAGGCGTTCCAGATGGTCCACGAACAGATCGATGCGGACGGGCACGGTACCATGACGGATGTGCTGACAAGAGAGCCGGGCTATTCCGATTCCTATCTGGTGTATCGGATGGAGGGCGACGCGACCCGCGTGGATGTCCGCGGATACCGTATGGCAGGCTGCACGGATGAGGTATGGCTCTGGACCTCTTCCAACGGGGAGGACTGGGAATTCCTCGAGGAATATGACTGGACGGAGATCGAATCCATCACCGGCGGTCCGGCGGAATTCTCGATGGCATCCTCACAGCTGCCGGCCGGCACGCGGTATATCAAAGTGGAGCTTCCCATTGTTGAAACCGTGACGGATCTGTCGCTGTATGCCGTGCAGATTCTGTATGACGGCGGCGAGGCATTAGAACCCGGCGACGATGTCCAGACCGGTGCTGTCACGCCTGTGCTGGCTCTGCTCTTTACCGCGGCGCTGTCGGGATTGACGGCTGTCGTGGCGGTTCGCAAAGGACGCAGGAAAGCACGGAATATTTCCTGCTAATAAGAATTGAATCTCCACTGGAAAGCGGCGCTCCTTCAGCCTTATATCGATAAGTCGGAGCCGCCGCTTTCCTTTTTGGAGAATCTAAAGAGGGCCGATTATGCTGGGTAAGATCCGATGTGTATTTGTCTGTATACTGACGCTGGCGGTTTGGACAATAACCGCTTGCGGCGGAGGGGATTCTGTGGCTTTTACCGTAAACGGCGTACGTGTGGAGAAGGAAGAACTCGTCTATTATATGCGGGATTATTCCAGTCTGGCGGCCGCTGAAATGGAATCCGCCTATGGCGTGGACAGTGCCGAGGAAGGCTTTTGGGGCGGCACATACGGGGAGCTGGTCCCCTTGGAGTATCTGAAAGCCTACACGGTGGAGCGGATCGCCCGGGTCAAACTGGAACAGCTCATGGCCGGGGAACAGGGCATCGAAACGCCGCTGACCTGGACGGAGCAGCATGAAGACATGGAGAAGCAAAACCGCCGCCGCCGGGAAGATTATGAGGCCGGCCGGGTGGTGTACGGCAGTATCGAAAGGGACTTTGTCACCTATTTTGCGGATCTGTATTATGCCATGCGGGCTGGGCTGCAGGAAAAGCTGGGCCTGACTGAGGAAGCCTATGCGGCTTTGCTGGAGTCGCGGCTGGAGACGGCGGAAATCCAGTACAAGGATATGGAGGTTTCGCCGGAGGATATCGCGTGAATGCCGCGATGAGGCAGCTGTTTGGCTTTCTCGTGATGCGAGATACACACCGGATTTCAGGCGTATCGTTTTGGGGATCTTCGCGCGGGGATAGGATTCGCTTCCGCATAAGAACCCGATTACAGATATTGAGAAGTGTGTGGAGGAGATCGGAATTGAACAGAAAATGGTGTGCCAGATTGGCCGCGTTGGCGCTTACGGCGTTCTGGATCTTACCTGGAACGGCCGCAGCGGAACAGGGAGAGACGTTCCGTATGGATCATAGCAGCATCACCTATTACGGCCGGCAGGAGTTTTTGGATAACGGCGGTGTGCAGCTCAATTTTCAGTCGGGGTTTGAGGTGATCTTCACCGGCACATCGGCCGCCGTCGGAATCGAGATTGCCGGAAGCGCCAGCGAATATATGTACAGCATTGACGGAGAGGCGTTCGTCCGGGTGCTCAATCCCACCGCCGGATACAATTCTTTAGCCACAGGCCTTGCGGCGGG
>CABQAA010000042.1 GCA_902461995.1 uncultured Oscillospiraceae bacterium
CTTTTTGTATAAAAAGACGGTCACTCCGCAGGAGGCGTCTTCTGCGGAAAAACCAGGAGATTGACCAGCAGGGAGATGAAGATGCCGATCAGGGTGTCAATGATGCGGTTGAGGGCGAAGAGATAGGGCACGGTATCCAGCCCGTGAGACACCACGACGCTCAGGAACACCACGGTGGTGATATAGGTGGCACCCGTCTTTTTGATCAGGACCGTCAGGTACATCAAAGGGATGACGGCGGCGGAAATGATGGCATAAACCAGCAGGGGATAGGCGGCGATTGTGTCAATCCGAAGCAGCAGCAGGATGAGCAGGCCGTAAACACCGCCGATCAAGGTGCCGATGGTGCGGTTGAGGGCTGCAGCGAAGCTGTGGCGAACACTCTGCTGCATACAGAGGATGGCCGCGATAGCGGAATAGAACGGCATCCCGTCCTTTCGGAACAGATACACCGCGAAGCACAGAAACACCGCGAGGGCGGATTTGAGGATGCGCAGGCCGAGCTTGGGCATCGGGGCCCACTCCTTTTCCACAGGATTTCCTCTTTTCATAGTACCCGTCCGGGGACGGCTTGTCAAGACAGGCGGAGCGCGGACGGGGAAATTCCCTGTTCGGGCGGTATCATGAACCGCCCCGTTCCCGCATATGTTTGTAGGGATAGAGGGATCGAGGGGCCGGCAGGGAGCGGTGCTTGAAGAAGCAGTCGCACCGCCCCCCCGCGGTTTCTCCGATACCGGAGGAAGGAAGGGGCATTCGCATGAAACTTGGCAAACGCCTGCTGGGAGCCCTGCTCGGAGGGCTGTTCGTCCTGATGCTCCCGCTCGGGGCGGCGGCGGAGAAAGCGCCGGCGGTGATCATCGATACCGAATCGGGGGAGACGGCGGAGACGCTGATGGCGGAGGACGCGAACGAGGTATGGGAGCCGGTCGGCACCGTACCTGTGGATACCGCGGCGTTGGATATCGGAGGAAAATCGGCTGTGCTGATGGAGCAGGCGAGCGGGAAAATCCTGTTTGAAAAAAACGCGCATGAAAAGATGCCGATCGCCTCGGTAACCAAGATCATGACGCTGCTGCTGGTCATGGAAGCGCTGGACGAGGGCCTGATCACGCTCGAGGAATCCGTGACCTGTTCCCCCACGGCTGCCTCGATGGGCGGCTCTCAGATCTGGCTGGAGGTCGGGGAGGTCATGACGGTCGGCGATCTGGTCAAAGCGGCGGCCGTGGTGTCCGCGAACGACGCGTGTGCCGCGCTCGCAGAGCATCTGGCCGGTTCCATCGAGGAATTTGTGGCCCGGATGAACCAACGGGCGGCTGAGCTCGGGATGAACGACACCCTGTTTCTCGATTGCAGCGGTCTCAACGACGAGGCGCATTCCTGTGCCTACGACGTGGCCGTGATGTCCAGAGAGCTGATGAAGCACCCGAAAATCCGGGATTACACCACCATCTGGATGGACACCCTGCGGAATGGAGAGTCTCAGCTGGTCAATACGAACAAACTGGTCCGTCACTACGCCGGAGCGACCGGACTGAAAACCGGCACGACCAGCAAGGCGGGGCATAACCTCTCAGCGACAGCCGAGAGGAACGGGCTCGCGTTTGTCTCGGTCATTCTGGGCTGCGAAACTACCGACGAACGGTTCGGCGGTGCTCGCAAAATGCTCGACTATGGGTTCGCCAATTACAGTGTCTATACCCCGCAGGTGGATGTGGATGCGTTCCCGCCGGTACCGGTTCTGCACGGCGTCAGCGAGCAGGTGATTCCGGTCGCCGACGTCCTCGAGCCGGTTCTCTTGAGGAAAGGGCAGGAAAAACAGGTCTCCTGCACCACCGAAATGGCGGAAGATCTGGAGGCCCCGGTCTATGAGGGCCAGGTGATCGGCCAGATTACGGTGACACTCGACGGGGAAAAGATCGCCGAATACCCGATCCGCGCCTCGGAAAGGGTGGAGCGCCTCGGCTTCGGCGGCGCGTTCTGGAAGCTGCTCTCCGCGCTGCTGGGATAATCGCATAGACAGCAAACGGCCTGCTCCCCAAAGAAAGCGGGCCGTTTTCATACCGGGACGGTTTGACACCTTCTCCTACTGCATGGTATAGTGGGAAGCAGAGGGGGCGGACTGCGGCAGTCCGCTTTAAAGGAGGGGTGCTTTGTGCTGATTTTGATCTCATGGCTGTTTCTGTGCATTCTAGGAGTCTGCAAAAGATGGTGCCGGACTGCTTTTTTCGTTCTGGAGGCGTTGGCCTGCCTGATCTTGGCGGTCGTGCAGTATGCGACCTATTTTCAGGATTTGCTCCAGGGTGTTTTGCCCTATTGGATTCTGGCTTCGCTGGCGGCGCTGGCCATCCCCACGCTTAAGCGGGACGAGGAATCGGATTGGGCATACGACGCGGGACCAAAGGCGCGGAGAAAATTCCATCCGTTTGCGGGATTTCCTTTCCGCGGCGGGCGAAACGGGTAGGTATCGGCGTAAAAAACGAGACAGGATACCCGGTCTCGTTTTTTAGCCGGAACCGTATCTGTGCCTGAAAGACGGGGGCATCGTAACACCGTCTTTCCCACGACCGGACCTGTATATTCAAATAAAACAGCCCCCTCACGATTACGTGAGGGGGCTTGTTTATGGAGCGGCTTACGAGGCTCGAACTCGCTACCTCCACCTTGGCAAGGTGGCGCTCTACCAGATGAGCTAAAGCCGCATGTCTTCGGCGCGTGTGCTAGTATACCACATCGCTTCCGTTTTTGTCAAGAGGAGGACGGGCGGAAATTCACGCGAAAAAACGCGGACCAGATTGGATACGGCCCAGATAAAAAAACCTGTCACAACCCGAACTTGTCAATTGTGACTTTTTTCGTATTCTGACCGAGAAAGAGCATTCCTGAAAAATGGCCAAACATCTTCCCTAGGCGAGGGAACAATTTAAAAACAAAAGTTTTTAAATTTGGTTGTAAAATCAAGAAAACCATGATATTATAATCTTACAAAGATAGGAATTAATATTGTTTACACAAAATGTCTTGATTTTTATGAAATCTCAGAGCATAATTTTGACAGACAGACAGACAGACAGACAGACAGACAGACAGACAGACAGACAGACAGACAGACAGGATAGTTCTGCCCTTTTTCGATATAGTTGCAAATTGTATGAAACAATAAAACATATTTTGCCCGTTTAACAGCGGACGGCGTATGTCTTTTTGTTTAAAAACATTTTTTCAGGAGGAAAAAACAATGAAAGTAAAACGAAAACTCTTGAGCGTTCTGCTGGCCCTTTGTATGGTGCTGGCCCTCGTGCCGATGACGGCGCTGGCCGAAAGCGGCAACGCGGTGTCTATCACCTCAGTGGAGCAACTTGAAGCGGCTATTGAAAACCAGGCGGATGACCAAGTTTGGGAGCTCGCGGCGGGTACATATGAGCTTTCCAAGGCCTTTACTACAAGCGAGCCTGTAAACGGCGAAACCGGTCCGTTTATTTTTCCCATCACGGCTGACAATCTCAAAATTGTCGGTAAGGGCGATGTCGTCATTACCAGTTCCGTTACCCCGGACGCGGCTACAGGCGGTGTCTGGCATAACCAGAACTTTTTAACGGTTATCGGCAGCGGCGTGACGATTGAAAACGTCGATTTAAAGGCCAATAAAAACCTGTATTATGCTCAGACAGATCCCATTGGCGGCGTCAATAAGGCTGTTGAGGTATTGGGCAAAAATTTCGCGCTTAAAGACGTTGCGCTTTTGCCGGTAGAAGGGCAGTCTGAAGATGCGGTCAACAGCGGCTCCGTCTACTTCAGCACCGCCGACGCAGGCAATGCTGTGTTGGAAAATGTGACGGTGCGTTCGTGGGTTACCGCCAGAACCGATACCGTTAAAAACGGGACTATCACGCTTAAAAACACGATCATTGACATTTCCAATTTCATTGACAATACGACATATGCCACCAGCGCGAGCAACGATATTTTCGTAAGCGACGGTCTTTCGGTTTTGGTGGACAGCAGCATAAACCTTTCCGGCGAGATATTTAATAAGGTTCCGGCCGGCACCACCGTTAAGCTGACCGAAGACTATCTGGTTAACGGCGACCGCGGCCTTCAGATTGACCCCGCCAATCAGAATATTACCTTTGATTTGAACGGCTTTTCCGTAAAACCCGGCGACGATTTTACTCCCAACACAGACAACGGCGTCAACAAGTGGAGAGCCAACCTGATGAGCATCAATGGAGCGGACGGCTTTACCCTGACCGGCGGCAAACTGACTGCCGACGGCAAAGAGGCTGTCAGAAATGTGCTGAACGTGCAAGGTTCCAAGGGCGTTGTGATTGACGATGTTGTCCTGAACCACGAAGGTTCTGCGGCCGGCGCCCCGCTGATTGTCAATGCGTCTGAGGTTACCGTGACCGGCAAGCTGGATGTTGTAACCGGCCAAGGCTCCTGGTATGGTATAAACGTAGACAATAAGGGTGAAGAAGCCTCGCTTGTATTTGCTGAAGAGAGCACCCTTACCTATACCGACAAAAGCGAAAAAGAGCTTCCGCTTATCCAGGTTTCCGAGGGCGAGGATGCTCCGAAGGTTGAGAATAAGTCCGACAACTTTACTTTGGACGTAGGCGAGGATGGCAAAATCGACATGCACAAGCATACGGTGAAGCATGTTGAGGCTAAATCCGCCACCACGGAGGCCGAAGGCAATATCGAATATTGGTACTGCGAGGTCTGCGGCAAGTATTTCAGTGACGCGGCTATGACGAAGGAAATCGCCGAGAAGGATACCGTCGTGGCGAAGCTTACCCCGGAAGTTCCTCCGACGGGCGACAGCAGCAACGTTGTATGGATGCTGATGCTGATCGGCATTTCCTGTATGGCGCTGGTTGGCACAACCGTTTCTGTGAGAAAGAAAACATACAGCAAATAAGATGTTCCCAAGAAAGCTCTGCAACGATTGTTGCAGAGCTTTCTTTAGCATCATTCGTCAAACAGCAATTTCTCTGCCGCAGGGACAGGATAAGGCGGTTCATCGTTATACAACAACATGGCGTTCTTCCGTTTTGCTGTATTGCCGCAGCGTGCAGACTTCTTGACTCTCTCTAACGCCACACATAAAAGTAAAACTCGTTCGGCATAATCCTAAATCCATAGCATCGGTTGACAAGGGCCAACATGCCTGCCGGCGGTCAAAAAGGCGGCCAGCGGCGGTTTTGGCGGGGCCGCCCGGCCACGAGGACAACGCCGCCAGCAACCCGTTTTCACGCCGATAACCCTGTGGCTCTTGTCCATCAATGCATTTCTTTGTGAGCATAAAAAGACAGCGTAAAAAGCATCGCTGCTTTCTGCGCTGTCTTTTGCCTGCATGTTTAAGTATTTGCGGCGTCAGGCGTTCGCCGCTTTTTCAAAATTCTGGGGTTTGCAGGCCTTGATGGCCCGGTCGACATAGGTGACCTCCAGGGTTTTGATATACTCGGTGACTTCCTTGTCGAATTCTTCGTATTTGGCACCATAAATGATGTCGTTGCGCTTTTCGGTGAAATAGTCCTTGCCGTCTTTGCGGTCCTTTTCCGGATCCATACGGAAAATCAAGGCGATGGTATCGGTGGTGCCGCCTTTTTTATATTCCCGAATGGAAGCCTTTCCGACTTCAACCTTTTTGATTGCGTTGGTGAAATCCTCATCCCCGTATGTGTTGGCATCGATATCCTTGCGGTTGGGATCGGTGTTCTCGTCTTCCTTATCGTCCCCATCCTCATTGCTTTCGCCGGAGTCCGAGGACGTATCACTGCTGGGGTTTGACGATTCGTCGCTGCTCGGGCTGGAAGAATCGTCACTGGCGGGATTGGAAGAAGCGTCGCTGCTCGGATTCGACGAATCGTCACTGCTCGGGTTGGAGGAAGTGTCGTCATCACCGTCGTCTTTGGCCGCTTCATCGTCGGCAGCACTCATCTTGATGATGTTGTCGAAATCTTCGCTGGTCATACCCGTTTTCTCAAACTCGGCCAGATATTTGTTCAGCCTGTCGCGGTATTCCTGGATCGCGTCGTCGTCCAGCGGTTTGTTGGAGCTGTCGACGAGCTTGAATTCGATGATTTTATAGCTGAGGAAATTGTCCACGAAGTATTGGCGGATTTCCTCTTCGCTCATCGCCTTGGCGCCGCCCTTGTCATAGGTGCCGTAGAACAGGGACCATTCGTTGAGCTGGGTGGCCTTGAGCATCTTGGCGAAGCTCTCGTTGTTGAATCCATACGCGATGTAGGCGTCGGTTTTCAGATCTTTGAGCGTTTTTTCCACTTCGGCGAGCTTTTCCTCATCCAGCGGGACATTTTTCTCTTTGAGCAGATTTTCAAGCGCTTTTTGCCGGATGATGGTATCCTGCGCCGTGCGCTTGATGAATTCGGCGGTGGACAGGTTCTCGGCGTCGTCCCCCTCCCCGTAAGGAACGGTCTGCGCCCAGGGATCCATACCATACATCTGGTACATGGCCATGTTCTGAGCCATGGAATAATAGACGTTGTACAGATAGGCGAGATATTCACCCGTGGTATATTGCTGGCCGTCCACCGTCATGGCATATTCCGGAGTGGAACAGCCCGCAAGCGTCATGGAAAACGCGAAACACGCCGCTACGACAGCGCAGGCCATGCTTTTGATCTTCCTCATATATGTACCTCCATTCGTTGTGCCGCACGATTCTTATATTATACATGCCGCACGGGTATTTGTCCACTGCTTTTCCCGTCGAAAATTTTCCGGAATTTTGTGGACATCCGCCTGAAACGTCCCGGTGGCTTTTTCTCGGCAAAATGCCCGAATCCGGACGTCCGGAAAGCCCCAACTTTTTCCGGACGTCCGCTGGTGTTTTTTGCCGTACTGTGGTATACTACCATCTGTATGCTGTAGAGGCCGGCTGTTCCACACAGGCGGCCGGGAAAGGAAGGAATACGGATGGATGCTTTAAAGAAAAAACAGCTCGCCGCGGCGGCTACCCGCATCCGCATGGAGGTCATCGAAGGGACGTTCCACGCCAAAAGCGGGCATCCCGGCGGATCCTTGTCGGTAGCAGATACGCTGGCGTATCTCTACTTTTCGGAGATGAACGTGGATCCTGCGCGTCCCAAGTGGGAAGGGCGCGACCGGTTTGTTCTCTCGAAGGGTCATTGCGCGCCTGCGCTGTACGGTGCTCTGGCGCTCCGGGGCTTTTTCCCGGAAGAGGAGATCAAAAAACTGCGCCACGCGGGCGCGATGCTCCAGGGACATCCCGACATGAAGGGGACCCCGGGCGTGGATATGTCAACCGGTTCCCTCGGCCAGGGCATTTCGGCTGCGGTGGGCATGGCGCTGGCGGCCAAGCTGGACGGCGCCTCCTATCGGACTTATGCGGTCCTGGGCGACGGTGAAATTGAGGAGGGCCAGGTGTGGGAGGCTGCGATGTTCGCCGCCCATAAGAAGCTCGATAACCTCTGCATCGTCGTGGACAACAACAACCTGCAGATCGACGGAACGGTGGAGGAGGTCAATTCCCCCTATCCCATCCCGGAAAAATTCGAAGCTTTCGGTTTCCATGTCGAACAGATCGACGGCCACGATTTCGACCAGATCGAGCGGGCGTTCGAGGCCGCGAAAGCCTGTAAGGATAAGCCCACTGCCATCATTCAGAAATCTCACAAAGGCCGCGGCGTCTCCTTCATGGAAGATCAGGTGAGCTGGCACGGTTCGGCTCCCAACGCGGAACAATACGAACAGGCCATGACGGAACTCAAAGCCGTCCTGGCTGAGCTGGAGGAGGCGTAAACGATGGCGGACGTGATCAAAAAAGCAACCCGTGACTCCTATGGCGCGGCGCTTGTCGAGCTGGCGGAGGAATTTCCCGATCTGGTGGTGTTGGACGCGGACCTCGCGGCTGCAACCAAGACCGGTGGCTTTAAGAAAGCTTATCCCGACCGTTTCTTCGACTGCGGCATCGCAGAGGGGAACATGATGGGCATCGCGGCGGGACTCGCGGCGGCGGGCAAGAAGGTGTTCGCCTCCTCGTTCGCGATGTTCGCGGCGGGCCGTGCTTTTGAGCAGGTGCGCAATTCCATCGGATATCCCCATCTCAACGTCAAAATCGGCGCGACTCATGCGGGCATCTCGGTCGGCGAGGACGGCGCGACCCATCAGTGCTGCGAGGACATCGCTCTGATGCGGACCATCCCTGGTATGACCATCATCAATCCTGCCGACGATACCGAGGCGAAACAGGCGGTCCGCGCTGCCCTGGAGATGGATGGCCCGGTATATCTGCGCTTTGGCCGCCTGCCGGTGCCGGTGCTGTTCGGGGACGACTATCGCTTCGAAATCGGTAAGGCCGCCCAGATGACCGAGGGTGACGACGTGGCGATCATCGCGACCGGCCTGCTTGTCGGCGAAGCGCTGGCCGCGGCGGAAACCCTGAAAAACGAGGGGATCCGCGCCCGCGTGATCAACATGGCGACCATCAAGCCGATCGACCGGGACTGCATCGTCCGGGCGGCGAAGGAAACCGGTGCCATCGTCACGGCCGAGGAACACAACATCATCGGCGGACTCGGTGGCGCGGTGGCTGAAGTGGTCTGCGATACGGTTCCAGTTCCGGTTGTGCGTGTGGGTGTGAACGACACCTTCGGCAAGTCCGGCCCCGCGCTCGAACTGCTGAATCTGTATGGTCTCAATGCCGCCCATATCGTGGAAGCGGCCAAAGAGGCCGTCCGGCGCAAAAAGTAAGGCCCGTCAATCGTATAAACTGGCATGTTCCGGCGCGGCGGTTTTCCCTGACCGGGAAACCGCCGCGCGTTTCCTATGACAGCCGCATTGTTGGGAGTGGATTCCTACGGCTTTTTCACTGCGAAACCGCGCGCCTGCCGATCTGCGCAGCGACAGCGTGGGCCGGCTGATGGTCCGTCTGGCCGTTCCGGCCATTACGGCACAGCTGATTAACGCCCTGTACAACATGGTCGACCGCATGTATATCGGCAATCTGCCGGGGGACGAGGGGGTCCGCTCCCTGGGGGCCCTGGGGGTCTGTCTGCCGCTCATCATGATCGTGTCTGCGTTTGGCACCATGATTGGTGCGGGCGGTGCGGCTCTGGCCGCCATCAAAATGGGCGGAAACGACCGGGACGGCGCCGAGGATATCCTCGGCAACTGCCTGCCCCTGCTCGTGGGCTTTACCGCGGTGATTATGGCGGTGTGTCTGATTTTCTGCCGGGACCTGCTCGTTCTCGTCGGGGCGACGGACAGTATCATTGATTACGCCGTTTCGTACTTTCGCATTTATATTCTGGGCACCCTGCCGGTGCTGCTGGTGCTGGGGCTTAACGCCTTTATCAACACCCAGGGCATGGCCATGATGAGCATGCTCACTGTCCTTCTGGGAGCCGTGACGAATATTGTCCTCGACCCAATTTTGATCTACGGCTTCGGCATGGGGGTACAGGGTGCCGCCATCGCGACAGTGTTTTCCCAGTGCCTGTCTGCGGTGTGGGTGCTGTGTTTCCTCTGCGGCAAGCGGACCCGTCTGAAAATCCGCCTCTCCCGCATGAAGCCCCGCTGGAGCCTAATCGGCCCGGTGCTGGCACTGGGCGTTTCGCCCTTTATCATGAACGCCACCGAAAGCCTTGTGGGCATCGTCATCAATATGAGCTTAAAAGCGGCGAGTCCCGATATGGTGGCGGCGGAACGAAACATAGGCGCCTATTCCATCCTCGCAAGCGTCATGCAGCTGCTGCTCCTGCCCATGGTGGGACTGGGGCAGAGCGTGCAGCCCATTATCAGTTTCAATTGCGGCGCAAAACAGTTTGATCGGGTTAAAAAGGCCTTCAAGCTGTTTTTACTGTCCTCGGTGATTTTCACCACCGCTTTATGGACGCTCATTATGCTGTTCCCGGGCCTGTTTGTCCGGATGTTCAGCAGCGACACCGACCTTTTCGCCGTGGCGGTGCCGGCCTTGCGGGTGTATATGCTCATGAGCCTGCTGCTTGGGATCCAGATGGCCTGCCAGCAGACTTTTGTCGCCGCCGGGCGCGCGGGCATTTCCCTGTTTCTGGCTCTGCTGCGGAAAGTGCTGCTTCTCATTCCGCTTGTCCTTGTTTTTTCCCGCGTATGGGGTGCCTCGGGCGTGTTTGCGGCTGAACCGGTGGCCGATTTTCTTGCCGTTGCCGTGACGGCTTTGATGTTTTACCGATACCGGCGCGTGGTTTTTTCGGACGCCGGTGCCATAAAAACGCGCCCTCCGGACACTATAGAATAAGAGGGACGCGGCGAAAATCTTAAGATTGTCGAAAGATCGAAAGTTGTGCCAACTTTATTGGGATTTCAAAACTCCATATATACAGGAGGATAAACTGCCATGGAAAGATTGTCCGACATTGAGATTGCCCAGAGCGTCGCGCCCCTGCCGGTGGAACAAATCGCCGCCGAGCTGGAGCTTTCTCCGGAGGAGATCGAGTTTTACGGACGATATAAGGCCAAAGTGGATCTGTCGGTTTTCGACCGCCTGCGTGACCGCCCCGACGGCAAGCTGGTGCTGGTGACGGCCATCACACCCACCCCGGCGGGAGAGGGGAAGACCACGACGACGGTCGGGCTTGGCGACGCGCTACGCCGCCGGGGACGGAAAGCCGTTCTCGCCCTGCGGGAACCCTCTCTCGGTCCTGTGTTTGGGATCAAGGGCGGAGCGGCCGGCGGCGGATGGGCGCAGGTCATTCCCATGGAAGACATCAACCTCCATTTCACCGGCGACATGCACGCCATCGGCGCGGCGAACAATCTGTTGGCTGCCATGCTGGATAACCACATCCACCAGGGCAACGAGCTGGGGATCGACGTGCGGCGTATCACCTGGAAACGCTGCGTGGACATGAACGACCGTCAGCTGCGCAGCGTGGTGGACGGGCTGGGCGGCAAGATGTGCGGGGTGCCGAGGGAAGACGGGTTCGATATCACCGTCGCCTCCGAAATCATGGCGATTCTCTGCCTCTCGTCCGGGATCCGGGACCTTAAGGAACGTCTGGCCGCCATCGTGGTGGGCTACACCCGGGATGACCGGCCGGTGACGGCGGGGGATCTGAAGGCCCAGGGCGCCATGGCCGCCCTGTTAAAGGACGCCATCAAGCCCAATCTGGTTCAGACACTTGAGCACACCCCGGCGTTTGTGCACGGCGGTCCCTTCGCCAACATCGCCCACGGCTGCA
>CABQAA010000043.1 GCA_902461995.1 uncultured Oscillospiraceae bacterium
GCGGGGTCAATTCGAGCGAGGCTCGAATTGCGGGTGGCCGGTCCCGGCTCAGGCTTGTATACAGGTGGTCTGGGGACCGGTCTAGGCATGCTGTTTAAAAAAGTCGGATGCACTCCCCGTATCTTTGGTGGCTATCGCTCTTGCACATGGACAGAAACTCGAGTAAACTGAAAACAACAATTTGATACGCTGTCTTCGGGGCGGGGTGAAATTCCCCACCGGCGGTGACTTCCGGAAACGGAACAGCCCGCGAGTGCCTTTTAAGGCATTGATTTGGTGAAATTCCAAAGCCGACGGTGAAAGATTGGTGCAGCCAATCTTTGCAGGAACGTTTGGAACGTTCCTGCCTGATTTCGTGAAAACAACGAGTCAGGATACAGTCCGGATGGAAGAAGACGCACAAGAGAACGGCTTTTGCCGTGTTTGTGTCGTTTTTTGAGAACCCCGCGGAGAATTCCGCGGGGTTTTTGTCCGAAAGGGAGCGCAGAAACAAGGAGATGTCGGTTATGGAAAACAGGAAAATTCGGTTGGAAAACGACAAGGTCATCCGTTTGGCTCAAATGGCGCTGCTCGCGGCCATATCCCTGGTTCTGGTTCTGATCGTCCGCTTTCCGCTCATCCCGGCCGCCCCGTTTTTGGTCTACGACATGGCGGATATCCCGATTCTGCTCGGCGGCATGGTGTTCGGCCCGCTGGCGGGGATAAGCATTTTGCTGGTGGTGTCGCTGGTACAGGCGTTCTTTCTGGGAGGGGACAGCTGGTACGGGTTTGTGATGCACATGGTGGCTTCGGGTGTACTGGTGCTGGTGGCCAGCCTATTTTATCGTTTTAAACAGCGTTTCGTTTTTGCGGTGGTCGGCATGGTCCTGGGGGCAGTCGGCATGGCGCTTGTCATGATCCCGATGAACCTGTGGCTGACGCCCCTGTATATGGGAGCCAGCCGGGAATTGGTGCTCTCCATGCTGCTTCCGGCCATTCTTCCGTTCAATCTGCTGAAGGCGGGGATCAACTGCATCGTCACCGGCATTCTGTTTCGGGCGCTTTTCCCCTTTTTCCGCCGCTTCCCCTGGATATTCGGTGACCTTGAGTGCGAAAGAAAACCCAAGGAAAAATATTGAGACTTGCGCCATGACAGAGACTGTGCTATACTGATTTCGACAATTTCATACATTCCTTATCGAGAGTGGCGGAGGGATCAGGCCCGATGAAGCCCGGCAACCTGTGCGGTCAATCCCGTGCAAGGTGCTAAATCCTGCGGCGGCACAGCCGGCAGATGAGGGGACGTATAAGCGCCCTGCGGAAATGCCGGGCGCTTTTTTGACGTCTATATATCTGCGATAAGGCAAAAGAAAGGACACGGAAAATGGGAAAACATCTCTTTACCTCCGAATCGGTGACAGAAGGGCATCCGGACAAGGTCTGCGACCAGATATCCGACGCTGTGCTGGACGCGATTCTGGGCCAGGATCCGCATGCTCATGTGGCCTGCGAAACCATCGCCACCACGGGAATGGTACTGGTCATGGGCGAAATCACGACCGGCTGTTATGTGGATATTCCGAAAATCGCCCGGGAAGTGATCCGGGACATCGGCTACAATGACGCCGGGCAGGGATTCGACGGTAGCACCTGTGCGGTGCTGACGGCTATCGATGAGCAGTCGCCCGATATTGCGATGGGGGTCAACCAAGCGCTGGAAGCCCGCACGGGCGACAACGATCGCTATGACCAAACTGGCGCCGGGGACCAGGGCATGATGTTCGGCTATGCCTGCGATGAGACGCCGGAGCTTATGCCCCTGCCCATCTCCCTGGCCCACAAAATGGCCCGCCGCCTGACAGCGGTCCGGAAGGACGGGACACTGCCCTATCTGCGTCCCGACGGCAAAACTCAGGTGACGGTGGAATACGACGGCAACACCCCGGTGCGGATCGAGGCATTGGTGGTTTCGACGCAGCACAACGCCGAGGTCTCACTCGAGCAGATCCGGCGGGACGTGATCGAACAGGTCATTCGTCCGGCTGTCCCCGCGGAGCTGCTCGACGAGAACACCAAGATCTTCGTCAATCCCACCGGCCGCTTTGTCGTGGGCGGCCCCGAGGGGGACAGCGGCCTGACCGGGCGCAAAATCATCGTGGATACCTATGGCGGCTATGCGCGCCATGGCGGGGGAGCCTTTTCGGGCAAGGATCCCACCAAGGTGGACCGTTCTGCCTCGTATATGGCCCGCTATGCGGCGAAGAATGTGGTGGCGGCGGGCCTCGCCCGCCGCTGTGAGGTGCAGCTCGCCTATGCCATCGGGGTGGCCCATCCGGTTTCGGTACTGGTTGATACCGAAGGCACCGGCACCGTCCCGGATGATCAGCTCGCCGAGGCGCTGCGTACCGTATTCGATTTCCGGCCGGCCGCCATCATCGACCAGCTCGAGTTGCGCCGTCCGATTTACCGCCCCCTCGCTGCTTACGGCCATATCGGCCGGGAGGATCTCGGTGTCACGTGGGAACGGACGGATAAAGTCGAGGCTCTGCGTCAATATATAAACAAATAGTATATTTTTATTATAATATACAAAATGTCGTCCCTTTTGCCTTCGGTAAAAGGGGCGACGGACGTTTATAGATAAAAATCATCTGAAATCGGCACTATGGCGGCAATGCGGACAGACATGGGCAGGTCCAAGAGTTTCCGGTTCAAAGGCATGGATGTCGCGGAGCGAACATCCGCTGTCGTCCGTTGTCCGGCCCTGCATGTTCCGGCAGAAAAGCGATTCTGTCGCCCATAGGGTGGGAAAACGGAAACGCGCTGGTGAAAGGGAGATATTTGTGGTATACTAAGCGCGAAACGATGCGAAAGGAGCCGTCCCCTATGTCCACAAAACGTCCGGACCCCGCCTATCTGGAGCTGCTGTCCAGGCAGTATCCCACCGTGGAAACGGTATGCAGCGAGATCATCCAGCTCGGCGCGATATTGAGCCTGCCCAAGGGCACCGAGCATTTTATGAGCGATCTGCATGGGGAGGACGAGGCGTTCCGGCATATTCTCAACAACTGTTCGGGCGTGATCCGGGAAAAAGTGGATGCCGCTTTCGGGCACACCGTTCCGGAACGAGAGCGGGCGTGGTTCGCGGCCATGATCTATTACCCTGAGGAAAAAATCGAGGAAGTCAAGAGATCCGGGGCGGAAATGACCGACTGGTACAGCATCACCCTCTACCGCCTGACCGAGACAGCCCGCCTTGTGGCGTCGAAATACACCCGATCCAAGGTGCGCGCAGCACTGCCCGGCGCCTACGCCGACGTGCTCGACGAGCTGTTATACACCAATCTGGAGGAAAAGGACAAGGCGGCCTATGTGCAGAACATCGTCACGTCGATTGTGGAGACAGCCTGCGCCGACGAGGTCATCGCGGCGCTGTGCGGCTTAATCAAGCGTCTGGCCGTGGACCGGCTCCATATCGTGGGGGATGTGTTCGACCGAGGTCCCCGGGCCGACCGCATCCTCGATCTGCTGATGCATCACCACTGCGTGGATGTTCAGTGGGGCAACCACGATATCCTCTGGATGGGCGCCGCGGCGGGAAACGAGGCCTGCATCGCCTGCGTTCTCAACCTGGCCCTCCAATATAATACCCTGGATATCGTGGAAAACGGGTACGGTATCAGCCTGCGGGATATGATTGCCTTTGCGCAGGAGACCTACCGCGACTGCACCTGGTTCCTACCCCGGACACCCGACGACAAGGCCTATTTGAAGACCAGCATGGATACCCTGTCCAAGGTGCACAAGGCTATCGCCATCATGCAGTTCAAGCTGGAGGGGCAGCTCATCCTCCGCCATCCGGAATACGGGATGGAGGACCGGCTGCTGCTCGATAAGATCG
Organism: uncultured Oscillospiraceae bacterium; assembly: GCA_902461995.1. GTDB lineage: Bacteria > Bacillota > Clostridia > Oscillospirales > Acutalibacteraceae > UMGS1623. The sequence continues at coordinate 3,881 of CABQAA010000043.1, forward strand.
ACACTGCCCGCCGGACCGTCACCATCGACGGGACCGTCTACCCGCTCAACGATGCCCATTTTCCCACCGTCGACCCGGACCATCCTTATGAACTGACCCTGGCCGAGCGGGAACTAATGGCCTCCCTGCGCCACGCCTTCCGACACAGCACCCGGCTGCAGCAGCAGGTCGCCTTTTTATACAACAAGGGCGGGATGTATAAAATCTATAACCAGAATCTGCTGTATCATGGCTGTATTCCTCTGGAAGAGGACGGGCGATTCATGGCCTTTGCCCCCGAGGGAACGCCGCTTCGCGGACGGGCGTACATGGACGCCTGCGACGACATGGCCCGCCGTGCCGCCTTTCTGCCGAAAGAACATCCGGATAAACAGCGGTGCGTGGATTTTCTATGGTATCTCTGGTGCGGCCGCCGCTCGCCCCTGTTCGGACGGGAGAAGATCACCACCTTTGAACGGTATTTTGTCTCCGATCGTTCGGTGTGGGAGGAAAAAAAGAACCCCTATTACCGCCTTCTCGGTGACCGGACGGTGTGTGACCGGATTCTGTCGGAATTCGGCCTCGATCCCGCAACGGGGCATATCATCAACGGCCATGTGCCGGTCAAGACCACCAAGGGGGAAAGCCCCATTAAGGCAGACGGCCGTCTCTTAGTGATCGACGGCGGCTTCTGCAAGGCGTATCACGAGACCACTGGCATCGCCGGCTACACCCTCATCTACAATTCCTGGGGCCTGCGCCTGATTTCGCACCAGAGTTTCCCCGGCATCAAGGCCGTGATACGGGACAATTCGGATATCCTGACCATCAACAACATCTTTGAAACGTCCAAGGCCCGCATTCTCAACCGGGACACCGATGAAGGGCGGGAACTTCTCGCCCGGATCCGGGATCTGAAAGCCTTGCTGGAGGCGTACCGTTCCGGAACGGTTCGGTCGAAAAAATAAACTTTCCGGAATATTACACGGAATTATAACGAATTGTTTTGCACTTTGACTTTCCATTTCAACAATTGCACCGATTCTCAAGTGCGCATGGATACCCGGGCAGCGGATTCTGCCCGGGTTTTCTTGACACACGGGCGGATTGTGGTAAGATTGTAATAGGATAGGAAAAACAGGCCGGTCCGGCGGCGGGCGAGGCTCAAAATGGAGGAATCGGGATGAAAATCGGCTTTATCGGTGCGGGCAATATGGCGGGCGCCATTCTCCGCGGCATGACGGCCGGCGGCTTTTCCGGCAACGATTTGCTGGTGTACGATACCGATGCGGGCAAGCTTGCGTCGCTCTTTGAGGAATGCGGCATCCGTATCTGCGATTCGGGCAAAGAGGTGGCGGAAGGGGCGGATGCGCTGCTCCTCGCTGTTAAACCCCAGGTCTTCCCGGAGGTACTCCCGGCGCTGTCCGGCGTGCTGGGCCGCCGCCGTCCCCTCGTTATTTCCATTGCGGCCGGCAAGACGCTTGCGTCGATCGAGGCGCTGGCGGGTTCCGGACTGCCGATCGTGCGAGTGATGCCCAACCTGAACGCCCGGGTTGGGGAGGCCATGTCCGCCTATTGCGGCAATGCCTATGTCACCGAAGAACAGCGGGAGGTCGTCCGTTTGATTTTTGAAACGGTCGGAGAGGTCATGGAACTCGATGAACGGTACTTTTCGGCGTATTCGGCCATTGCGGGCTGTTCTCCTGCCTTCACCTTCTTATATGTGGACGCGCTGGCCGAGGCGGCCGTCCGCTACGGCATCCCGAAATCGGCGGCGCTTAAAATTGCGGAACAGGCGGTGCTTGGCAGCGCCCGGCTGCTCAAGGAATCGGGCGATCATCCGCGGGTGCTCATGGATGCGGTCTGCTCTCCGGGCGGAACGACGATCGAAGGGGTGCGCGCTCTGGTGCGGGACGGCTTTGAGGCGGCGGTTCAGGCCGCCGTGGAGGCCAGCACCGAAAAGGACCGGAAATTGCAGGTTGACACCACGGCCGGTTGATGGGATAATAGAAAAGGATACTGCCCTGTTTTTTGAAATTCAGGGAAACGGTCGCTTGGAAAACCATGTTGGAAACTGCGAGGAACTATGAGAGTGATAACGGGAACGGCCAGGGGCCGCCGGCTGGAAACCCTGCCGGGCGAGGACACCAGGCCGACGGCGGAGCGGGTCAAGGAAGGCCTGTTTTCCGCCATACAATTTGATATAGAGGGCCGCCGGGCCATCGACCTTTTCGCCGGTTCGGGTCAGCTGGGAATCGAAGCGCTCAGCCGGGGGGCAGCCGAATGCGTGTTTATTGACTGCAGCGCGGCCGCCGCGGATATTGTCCGGAGGAACCTGAAAGCGGCGGGTCTGTTTGCCAGCGCCCATGTGCTGACAACGGATGCTATGGCGTTTCTCGAACGTGGCCGGGAACGTTACGATCTCGCGTTTCTCGATCCGCCCTATGCGTCCGGTCTGCTCCCGCGGGCTCTGGTGCTACTGGCACCTTTGATGGATCCGGGCGGCACGGTGGTCTGCGAAAGCGACCGGGATCTGGCCCCCGATGAGGTGGGCGGACTCCGGCTCCAGAAGATTTACCGCTATGGACGGGTCTATATCTGGCTCTATCGGAAAGAAAACGGGACGGATGGCCCGGAAGGCGGCGACCAGACATGAGAAGCGCGATTTGTCCTGGCAGTTTTGACCCGGTGACACATGGACATCTGGATATCATACGGCGGGCGGCCGCCATGTTCGACCGGGTGACGGTGGTGGTGATGACCAATTCCCACAAGACGCCGATGTTCACCCGGGAGGAACGGCTGGAATTTTTGCAGAGGGCGACCGCCGATCTGCCCAATGTCGAGGTGGACGCGTACGGCGGTCTGCTGGCGGAATATGCCCGCCTCAAAGGGGCCAACGTGATCGTCAAAGGTCTGCGGGCCATGTCGGATTTCGAATATGAATTCCAGATGGCTCTGACCAACCGCAAGCTCAACCCGCTTGTCGAGACGGTTTTCCTGACCACAACGGCGGAGCATATGTATCTCTCGTCCAGCCTGGTCAAGCAGGTGGCCAGCCTCGGGGGCGATATCACGGGTTTTGTGCCGGCCTGTATCATGCCGGATATTTTACAGAAAATCGGAGAGGCGCAGCGGGGATGATCTTCGCCGCTCCTTTTGCGGAGACGTTCGACGGAAAGGAATGGTCTTACAATGACAGTAGAAGAACTGCTCGACCAGATCGACGATATGATCGACAAGGCGTGGAGCTTTCCGTTGTCCGGCGGCCGATGTGTGGTGGACGCCAATCATCTGCGGGACATCATTGACGATATCCGGGGCAACATTCCCGGCGAAGTCCGTCAGGCCCGGGCGATTGTCTCCGATCGGGCCGACATCATCGCCACGGCCAAACGGGAGGCGGAGGGGATTGTCCGCAGCGCGGAGGAACGCGCCCGCGGGCTGATCGCCCACGAGGAAGTTGTCCGCCAGGCCCAGCAGAAAGCCAATGAGATTCTCGGACAGGCGCAGCAGAAAGCCCGGGAAATGCGGCGCGGGGCGAACGACTTTGCGGAGGATGTGCTCAAGCGCACCGAGGAGACCATGGCCAAGCACCTGGGAGAACTGCGGCAGGCGCGGCAGGTGCTGCGCAACCCCGGCCGTCCGTCCGGACAATCGGAGGACGAGGACGCGTAACGATTTATGAAGCACGGGGTCCGCTCCCCCAGGGGACGGACCCCGTTTTTTTGTTATAGACAATGGCTGTTAAAAGCGCTATGGTCCCCGGTGGGCCGCGCCGGGATGCAGATACCCCGCCAATGCCATTTTTATCCCCTAAAGATCCACGAGGTTCATGCTGGCGGAATCAGCTGTCTGGACGAAAAGAGGAAACCCGAACCTGGCGTGTCTTTCCCGGTATATTACCTAATCACTTTGTTCATAAGGAGGACCTTGCCCCTATGATTCGGCAATTTGCACGGTATTACCGGCCTCATATCAAACTGTTCGCGGCGGATATGATCTGCGCGTTCATGATTGCGGCGATCGATCTGCTGTTTCCGATCACCTCCCGCTATGCGATGCAGAATCTGCTTCCGCAGAACGCCTACGCCGCCTTTTTCGGGATAATGGGGGCTCTTGCGGCCGCGTACCTGATCCGAGCGGGCTTTCAGTATTTTGTGAATACCTGGGGGCATCTGCTCGGTGTGCGGATGGAGGCGGATATGCGGGGGGAACTGTTTGCCCATCTGCAGACTCTGCCCTTCCGCTTCTTTGATAAAAACCGTACCGGCCATCTGATGTCCCGGGTGGTCAATGACCTTTTCGAAGTGGTGGAGCTTGCCCACCATGGACCGGAGGACCTGTTCATCAGCATTCTCACCCTGGCGGGGGCGGTGATCATTATGTTCACCATCCGGTGGCAGCTCGCCCTGCTGATCCTCATTCTCATCCCACTGATTCTGCTGTTCACCATCTGGCGGCGGAAGCGGATGATGGCGGCCTCCCGTCAGGTCAAAGAGCGCACCGCCGGGATCAACGCCGATATCGAGTCGAGCATTTCGGGGGTACGGGTGGCTCGTGCGTTTCACAACGAGGCCTATGAAATCGAGAAGTTTGAAAAAGGCAACGCCCGGTACCGCACCGCCAAAAAAGACTACTATCGGGAGATGGGCATTTTCCTGTCGGGTCTCGATTTTCTCAGCAGCATCATGAATGTGGCCGTCATCGCCTTCGGCGGATTTCTCATCATGCGGGGGGAACTCGATTACATCGATCTGATCACCTTTTCCCTGTATGTCAGCACCTTTTTACAGCCTATCCGCCGCCTGTCCAGCTTTGTGGAGCAGTATACGGTGGGAATGGCGGGGTTCACCCGCTTCCGGGAGCTGATGGAGGTCGAACCCGATATCACCGACGCACCCGATGCCCGCCCTCTCGATTCTGTGCGGGGAGACGTGGAGTTCCGGAATGTGACCTTCTCCTATGATGAGGGGGTCCGTGTCCTTCGCGGCATCCATCTGCATATTCCCGCCGGGGAGACCCTGGCGCTGGTGGGACCGTCGGGCGGCGGTAAGAGCACACTCTGCCACCTGATTCCCCGCTTTTATGAGACCGATGCGGGGGAAATCCGTATCGACGGGCGGGATATCCGGGGGATCACCCTGGCCTCCCTGCGGCAGAATGTGGGAATCGTGCAGCAGGAAGTGCTCCTGTTCGCGGGCACTATCCTTGAAAATATCCGCTATGGGCGAATCGGCGCCACCGACGACGAGGTGATCGAGGCGGCGAAAAAGGCCGAGATTCATGATGATATTCTCGCCATGCCGGACGGCTATCAAACCTATGTCGGGGAACGGGGGATCATGCTGTCGGGCGGACAGAAACAGCGTGTGAGCATTGCCCGTATCTTCCTTAAAAACCCGCCGATCCTGATTCTGGATGAGGCTACATCGGCACTCGACACCGTGACCGAGGCCCATATCCAGGCGGCATTCGACAAGCTGTCGCAAGGGCGTACCACCCTGGTGATCGCCCACCGCCTTTCCACCATCCGCGGCGCGGATAAGATTGCCTACATCGACGCCAGCGGCATCCGGGAAATCGGATCCCATGACGAGCTGTTGGCAAAGGACGGCGCCTATGCGGCGCTTTACCGTGTGCAGTTTGAGACCGGCCGATGAATCGCCCCAAAATTACCTCTGGATTTTCCCTCCGGGACCTCGTATAATAAAAGTTACCGATTGTTTTTCAAGGCATGACAGCGCCCGGCTCTGCCGGACGCTCCCGGAAGGAGCAAGCTGATTGAAATACCGGATTCACCGCAGCCTGTCGGAGCTGATCCGAGAGGGCTGTGAAGGGCGGATGAACGTCCAGATCAATCCCCGTTGGTTTGCCATGGGGAATGTCTATCCCGATTGTACCCACCAGCGGGTGCTGCATCTGCACGAATGGGACTCCGCGGGGCGGATGGTGGAACGGATGATCCGTCGGTTCTGCCGCAAAGGTGTGGACAATGGGAAAGTGTTGTCCCGGTGGCGGTCTTTGCGGCTCGGGATTATTTCCCATTATATCTGCGATTTTTCCTGCTATGCCCATACCGCGTCCTTTGACGGCAATCTGCGGCAGCACCGCTCGTATGAAGCCGCGCAGGGCCGGCTGCAGCCCGCTCCGGCACAGAAATCCGACTGCGATTTTCACGGGGCCAGATCCAGTGCGGAACTGGTCGGTATGCTGGAAACAATGCTCCGCCGGCGGGAAAAAGCCAGCTTTTCACCGGCGGAAGATCTCCATTACGCAGCGGCAGCGGGCACCCAGCTTGCCTGCGCGATGCTCCGCCTGTGCCTGGACCGGCCGCTGAAGCCGGCGGTCTGGAGACGGCTGCCCTTGTTGAGGCGACGGCTGGCCCGCGCAGCCTGAGGAAAAAGGAGGACCGGGGTATGGATTCACGTCTGGAATCTCTCAATACGTTGCTGGTAGAGACGTTCAACGCCATTCTCAAGGTGGAAGAGCAGTCGCTGCGCCGTGCCACCAAGGAATCGGTGACGGTGACCGAGCTGCATTTGCTCGACGCCGTTGCTAAAGACGACCAGGCCACGATTTCCTCCCTGGCAGCGGCCACCCGTGTGACCGTCAGCACCATGACCATTGCCATCAACCGCCTGGAAGCGAAACACTATGTGGAGCGGGTCCGGGAGACGGCCGACCGCCGCGTGGTCCGGGTTCGGCTGACCGAGCGCGGCCGTGCTCTCGCCTACGCCCATCAGCGGTTTCATCGCCGGATGGCGCGGGCTGTGGTGGACGGTATGCCCGAAGAGGAACTGAACGCGCTGACCAGAGCGATGGAAAACCTGCGCGGCTTTTTCCGCGACGAAGGAGAGCATCTCCATGCGGGTATGCGGCTCCAGGGGGCAGAGGATCCCGAAACCGCCGTGCCATGATTCCGTTTCCGGCCTGCAGCATCCCGTTCAAATGCCCTTCTGTATCCTGTAAAGGATGGTACGGTCCCCGGTGATAGGGGTGGAAACCGGCTCGGTTGCAGGTGACGATGAGCGCCAAAAGACGAGGGAGACACCATCGTCAACAGTTCAAGGCTTTTATGGCAGAAGAAAAATAAGGCTCCGGGAGCAACTGCTCCCGGAGCCTTCCTTTATAGAAAATCCAGTTTTTATGCGGCTTTACGCCACCTTACTTCGATTCGGACACTGCGACCGCGCAGGCCACCGTCGCGCCGACCATGGGGTTGTTGCCCATGCCGATCAGGCCCATCATCTCAACGTGCGCAGGCA
>CABQAA010000044.1 GCA_902461995.1 uncultured Oscillospiraceae bacterium
CCGACACGGCATGGGCGCGTTTGTCTATTCATGGGACGGATAGAGCTTGCGTTCCCGGGTCCGGTCGATCAGGAAATCCAGGCTGGTTCCGAAATAATCGGCCTATATCCCAGGGTATATTTTTCGGGGAGGTTCCGGAGAACTCCTTTTATAAGTTTGTTTCCTTAACTCCATTAAATGAAGTTTCCATGATTGCTTGACGCTTTTAACCGATTGTGATACTTTAAAGTTGAATTGTCCCATAAGGAAGCGGCAAAAATCAAATCTCCATATGTAAGGGGAACAGCCATATCGATGAATGGACAAAAGAATGGGAAAAATCGGCTTGTGTCGACTGGGTGCAGACGGTTATTTTGTAAAAGGCTCCTGTCCGGCGCGCTGATCGGCGGAACGCTGGCCTCCCTCCTTTTTCTTGGGTGCGGATGCGGCGAGATCGTCGAACCCGATCTGCTCATTCTGTATAGCGTCCGATCCGGAGACGCCGAGATCAAATTCACCGACTTCGCGGGCCAGAAATGGCTGGCGCTGGTGCCTCGGTCGATCACCGAGACGGATGCAGCGGGGCAAACCGTCTCCGTCCAGCCGGACGGCCCTGTCCTTCAGCAGCTGCGCCGTCTCCGCCTCACGGACGAAGCCGCCGTTTCCTCCGTCCCCGACGGCTGGCAGCGCAAAACCGAGCTGGTTTATGACAGTTGTACCTTTTATTACTACTGGTATGAATTCGACATGGTTATACAATGTGGCGATGTCCTGCAGCGGCTGCGGATGGTTTCCCAGACCTCCAGTCCTACAGCGAGTCCCGCATCCTAACGCTCTGAATAAGTCAACCCCTCCAGCTTCGCCGGAGGCATGAGACGTTCGGAAACCCCATTCTCTTGAATTACCAGCTCACCATCGTTCGTTTTCGCCGGCCTTGAAGTCCTGCTCACGGCGTCCTCCGCCGGCGCTGATGCTTTTGTAACAGCAAAAGACGCCCTATCCGGAAATTCTGGACGGGGCGTCTTTTCGGCTGCGGAAATTGAGGGGCGCTTCCCATCGTGCCGGATGAGCGTTCCAGCCGGCAAAGGGAGGAGAACCGCGGGCGGGATTTCGCCCTTCCGGAAAAACTCATCAGGCGCGCCGCTTTTTGCGGCGCGCCTGATTCATCCTGGGTTCGGACGAGCCCGTAAAGCTCCCCTCGTCATGTCGGCAAGGGTGCCGGACCGTCAAAATACCATGCCTAAAAGGCGGTCTCCCCGGTTGTCTCCATCGCGTCGACCGGTGTCGGCCGGCATCCGCGATGCAAGGAGGCTGCTGCGGTATCTTGCCTCTTCAGTATAGAGTTCTCCGGTCACGGGCGGGTCATAGAATCGGCGAAGGCACCGTGTGGAAAACCCACCACGGCGCCTTCGTGACATTTATGAATTGGATTCGGGTTCGGCAGCGGCGGTCTCCTCCGGCGTTTCCAGAGTCTCCCCCTGCGGCTCTGCAGGCTCTTCGGATTCCTCCGGTTCTTCCTCTTCATGAGGCGCACGGGCCAGGGAGACGATGCGGGAACCGTCCTCCACCCGCATCACGCGCACGCCCTTGGAGGGACGGCGGCAGAGACGGATTTCACTGACCTGCATCCGGATGATAATGCCGTCGGAGGAAATCAGAATGATGTCGTCCTCCGGATCCACTACCTTGATGCCGGCCACATCACCATACTCCTCGGTATGGTAGTTGGTCAGGCCCTTACCTCCCCGGGACTGAATCCGGTAATCGGTCAGCTCGCTGAGGCGTCCGTATCCTGTTTCGGTGACGGTCAGGAGGAGACCGCCTTCCCGGCGGATGGACATGCCGATGACCTCGTCCCCCTCGTCGAGGGTGACGGCCTTGACCCCTCTGGCGGCGCGGCCGACCACACGGGCATCGTTTTCATCGAAACAGATCGCCATGCCGCGGCGGGTCGCCACAATCAGCTTCTGATAGCCGTCGGTCATCCGCACCCACGCCAGCTCGTCCCCCTCGTCGAGGTCGATGGCGATCAGGCCGCTTTTGCGGGCATTGGAATAGGCGTCGAGCCGGGTACGCTTGATGATACCGCGGCGGGTGACCATGCACAGGTACTGATCGCCGGTGAAGTCCGACACCCGAATCATAGCGGTAACCTTTTCCTCGGGAGCCAGCGGCAGGAGATTGACGAGATTCATCCCCTTGGACGTCCGGGCGCCTTCCGGCACCTCGTAACATTTCAGGCGGTAAACCCGGCCGGCCGAGGTAAAGAACATCACGAAATCGTGGCTGGAACAGAGGAACATGGTCTCGGTGACATCCTCATCCCGGGTGGCCATGCCCATGATGCCACGGCCGCCCCGCCGCTGTGTCTTATAGACGTCGGCAGCCTGGCGCTTGATATAGCCCAGCCGGGTCAGGGTGAGGACGCATTCCTCGACCGGGATCAGATCCTCGATGTCCACTTCTCCGGACACCGCGGAGATTTCGGTCCGGCGCTCATCCCCGTATTTGTCCCGCATTTTGATGCATTCTTCCTTGACGATCGCGTAAATCTTCTGATCGTCGGCGAGAATTTCCTCCAAATTGGCGATGCGGGCATGCAGGGCGGCGAGTTCGTCTTCAATCTTCTGCCGTTCGAGACCGGAGAGACGGCCGAGCGTCATTTTTACGATGGCATCGGCCTGGACATCGTCAAAGCCGAAGCGCGCCATGAGGTTGGCCTTGGATTCCGGCACGTCCTTGGACGACCGGATGATGGATATCACTTCGTCGATGAAATCCACCGCGATCTTCAGCGCCTCGAAGATATGGGCGCGCTCCTTCGCACGGGCCAGCTCATAGAGGGTGCGGCGGGTGATGACCTCTTTCTGATATTTGATGTACTCCTCCAGCATCTGCTTTAAGGTCAAGATGCGGGGCACCCCATTGACCAGGGCCAGCATAATGACGCCGAAGGTGGTCTGCATTTGGGTGAAGGCAAACAGCTGGTTGAGCACCACCTGGGGATTGGCGTCCCGTTTCAGATCGATGACGATCCGCATGCCTTCCCGGGAGGAATGGTCGACCACGTCGTGGATCCCTTCCACCCGCTTTTCGTCGGCCAGCTCAATGATAGATTTGACCAGGTTGAGCTTATTGACCTGATACGGGATTTCGGTGATGACGATGCGGAAACGGTTGCCCACTTCCTCGATTTCGGTGCGGGCACGCACCACGACGCGGCCCCGTCCGGTGGCATAGGCGGCGCGGATCCCCGCGTAGCCCATGATGACGCCGCCGGTGGGAAAATCCGGACCTTTGATGTGATCCATCAGTTCCGGCAGTTCGGCAGCGGGATTGTCGATCAGCAGGCAGATCGCATCCACGACCTCGCACAGATTGTGGGGCGGAATATTGGTCGCCATACCGACCGCGATGCCGGTGGAGCCGTTGACCAGCAGATTCGGGAACCGGGAGGGCAGCACCACCGGCTCCTGGAGGCGGTCATCGTAGTTCGAGGTAAAATCCACCGTTTCCTTGTCGATATCCGCCAGCATGTCGAGAGACATTTTGCTCATCCGCGCCTCGGTATACCGATACGCAGCGGCGGGGTGTCCGTCAATGGATCCGAAGTTTCCGTGGCCGTCGACCAGCGGATAGCGCAGAGAGAAATCCTGCGCCATACGCACCATGGCGTCATATACCGAAGCGTCGCCGTGGGGATGATACCGCCCCAACACGGCACCCACGGTATCGGCGCACTTGCGGTACGCCTTGTCGGGGGTCAGGCTGTTCTCGTGCATGGTGTACAGAATCCGCCGATGGACGGGTTTGAGTCCATCCCGCACGTCAGGCAGGGCTCTGGCCACGATAACCGACATGGAATAATCGAGAAAACTCTTCTTCATTTCCTTTTCCAAGTCGACCGTAATCAGCTTGGAAAGAGGGGTGTTGGTTTGTTCCTCCAAGGGTGACAACTCCTTTCGCCGTTACAGGCCGAGCGCAGCCCGGAACTGTCCGGGCTGCTCCATCGCCGTTTCCGGGATGAAAAGCGAGGTATGGGGGCACAGCAGACGGACCCCGTCCCCTGCCGGGACCGGCCGTACACAGGCCCGGGTGATAAATCCGCACATGCCCTGCTGGTACAGCGCCACGCCGTCCCGGGTCAGGGCGACATACAGGTTTTCCTGCGCATCTCCGCGGGGGCTGTGCACCCCCAGGGTCAGGAACAAGGCGGCGATTATGAAATACAGGGCGGCAAATCCAACGAAGAACACCGCCACATCGAGCAGCAGCCAGTTGGTCAGAATCGCATACTGCGCCGTCGCCGTCGCCATGAGCAGCAGCATCGGCAGGCCCACCGGCAGGGTCGACCAAAGCCGTTTCATCCGGTTTTGCCGTTCCTCCCGTTTGGAAAAGGGGACGGCCGCACGGGCCAGCACCTCGTCGTCCGAGGCAAAATCCGGAATGGGCAGAGGTTCATACAAGCGGGGAATCAAGGGTGCCTTGATCCGGACCAGCCCAGCAGGCAGGCGCCGGCGCAGAAACGCACGGATCAGCCCGGCATCGTACGCCGTCAGATCCTGTCCCCTCAGGACAATCCGGCGGGTGCCCGCAAACAATGCGATGACATTGGTTGTCTCGATGTAGGCGGTCACCTCCGAAAACGGCAGAATACTGGTGCCGCGGGCGGTCACACATTCGATCCGGTTCGTATAAAACTCCAGCTTCTGTCCCTGTGCCGCAGACGGATCCGCCATTTGTGTGGCATATGCCATACGGTGGGTCCGCTCCTGTTTCGCCCGGCTCCAGACCAGTCCTCCGATCAGAGCGAGAACCGATACCAGGACGAGCAGGAAGGTGGCACCGACCACGGCGGTATTGCCGCCTGTCGCCGCATCGCCGATCGCCATCCAACCGAACAGCAGGATAAGGAGCACCATCCCAACGAGCAGCGTAACCCCATGTCCAGCGGACAAATAAGCGATCTCCAGATACTCCGAAAGGGAAAGCGGACGGCCGCCCACCAGGATCCGCAGCCGGTCCGGGTCTTCGTTTTCTTCCGGTTCGGCGGGGATTTCCCAGGGGTTAGGCGGCATGCCGTATCCGGGCGGAACCGCTCCGTAGGGAGAGACAGGAGCCGTCCAAGCCGGGGGCTGTCCCACGGATGGCGGCGGATATCCGCCCCCCGGCCCATAGACCGGAGGCGGCATAGGCGCGCCATAGGCAGGGGGATAGGGCTGACCATAAGGCGGATACGCAGGCGGCACACCATAGGGTGTTCCCGGCATGGTCCCGTAAGGTGACGCCGGCGGCACGGTATACGGCACGCCGGGCGGGGTGCCGTAGGGCGACACCGGCGGCGTTGTTCCCGGCCGTTCGGCGGGTGCGGTGGGATCGGCGCCCAGCCAAGCCGGCGGCTGTTCGGCCGGTATGGGACCCGGCTGTGCCGGAGAATCTCCCTGTTCGGCCGGCGTATGGTTCACCTGCGGTTCCGGCGGCATGTCCGGAAAGCGGTCGTTTTCATCCATCTGGCTCACCCTTTCGTGAGAGAATGCGTCAGGATTTCGGTTTTTTGGGAGTCATGCGGGCGTCCACCAGCCGTTTGAGCTCCTCCAAATCCGCAATCGTGCGCTTTGGCAGGGTCACAGCCAGGGAATGGGTGTAAAAATCCACCCGGTCGGGTCTCTCCACAGCCCGGGAAATATCTTTCCAGGGGATGCGCAGCTCCTTTTCCCGGCCCGCAGCACCCCACAGAGTCAGTCCCGAGGGTGTCAGATCCACCGACAGGCGCAGGGCCTCCCCGCCCGACATCCGGATCACGGTATTCGCCCGGCTGCGGCTGGTGATGTATCCGATCAGGAACAGCCCCACCACCACCGCGAGAAAAACGAAGATGGCCGGAATTCCCAGGCACAAATCAAACGAGAGTGCCAGCAGAAAAGCGAAAAAGGCCAGATTCGGCAGGTTCTTCATATAGCCTTCCGCAGAGGAAGCCGTCATCAGGCGGACAAATTCTTTCGGTGTATACTCCACCCGGATCGACAAATCCGCTTCCTCTTCCGGAACGGGAGATAAATCGGGAACCGGCAGGCGCTCGGCAGCCCCGGGAATCAGCCGCCCATAAAGTCTTTGCCTGGGTCCGGGCACCGTGGACAGGGCATACCGGCGCAGAAGCGAAGCATCGGCCTCTGTTAAACAGCGGGCCGGCAGCACGATGGAGCGGCCCTCCGCTCCGCCGAACACCATCAGGTCCGGCGATTCGATGTAAAGGATACACTGGGCAAGCGGGATCTCGGTCGTGGATGAAGCCGTCGTTTTCCGGATAAACCCCGGCGAAACGGTCACGATCCCCTCATACCGGTATCCCGTCATTAAGGTCTGGTCGTAGCCCCGCCCGGATTTTGCCCGCATCTGGCGAGGCATCATGACAAACAGATAGATTTCCATCAACACGAGCAAAACCGCCATCAGCAGAAGGGAAATATCGAATCCGCCGCCGGTCCGGTAATCAAACACCAAAAACAGCACGCAAATGGTGAACAGCACGGCTGTTGTGACGAGCTGAACCGTCCGCAACCGGAACGCCGGGGTACCCCGGGAGAGCAGTTCCTGAAACCGGATGTATTCCTCCCGGTTCAGATCGGCCGGAAATGCCGCGGTACCGGCCTGTTCAGGCGCCGCCTGCGGATATCCCTCAGTCATGCCCCGTCACCCCTTTCCCGTCCGCGATCCAGGCGCGGAGTTGCCGCGTCTCTTCGTCCGAGAGCAGGCGCTTGGGAATCCAGATCCGCACTTCCCGGCCAAAAACCAGGTTGAAAAAGCTCTCGGTCTCGGCCGACCGGGTCATAAGGGCGCGGGGCAGGGTCCCTTCCAGGCCGCCGCTCCGGATATCCACGCCATCCGTGGTGAACCGATAGGTGCCCGCCATGCCGAGTTCGGGTTTTTCATCAAATTCTCTAGCGGCTGCCCCTTTATCGAACAGCGGCGCAAAAATCCCGTCATAGCCGATCAGGAAAATCCCCACCAGAAGCAATCCCGCCGCACCGGAGGGCGCCAGGGAAATCCAGCTTCCAAAAAACAGGCCCGCGAGTCCGAGCGCGCCGAGCAGGGCACCGCCGCCCGTGATAAGAGGCAGGTGCCCCCGGCGCTGTTCTCGGCGAAGCTGGGCCGCATACTGCATATAGTCCTCCCGCGTGATCAGCACGCTGAGAGTCAAAAGTGTCTTTTCCTCTTTTGGAATACCCTGCTCCGGCATACGAGGGCCACCTCCCTTCTCCATGATGTCATCCAGTCAAAACATCCAATTGCGCATCACCCGCCGCCGGCGGATAAAGGTCACGCGAAGCTGCTCGAGCACCCCGTCCCGCCGATCCTCCGGAATACAGCGCTTCGGCAGGATGAGAAACCGCTCCCTGTCTTTGAGAAAAACGAGAAGTTCCGGCGTTTCGATACATTCCGGCATCAGGGCATATTGGTCGCTGAGAGTCAGCGTCTGTGTGACAGTCACCACGTTGTCGGGGTACAGACGCAGAGTGGCCGGGCAAAACAAAGCCGCGTAGACGAGGTAGTCGCGTTCCGCCTGGCGGCGGACGGCCGCCGGTTCCGCCACAAAAAACAGCAGCAGAAGGAGCGGACACAGCGCACAGAAAAACAGCGAAATCAGCGGCGGCACCGAGGGCCAGCGGAAGGACAGCACCCCGATGAGCAGCACAAGCGAAGCCGCGCCGACGACAAACGGCGTCGACCGCAGCGTCCCTGTCCGCCGGGCGGCGATCAGCGCCGCCCTCACGTATTCGTCCTTTGTGACATTGACCGGGAATTCCGCCCGGGGCTGTGGTTCATAGGCCATGGGGAATCCCCCTTTCCATCATCCGATGCAGAAACATCGCATCGGTTGCCAATCCGTCAGTCGGAGGAATCCGCCGATTCCTCTTCCCATTTCTGTTTCAAAAAGGCCAAACAATCTTCCGGCAGTTCCCTGTGAGGGAGCAGCACCAATTCGGTGCCGTACCGCAGGACAAACAACCCCGGAAGCGAGGTCACGGTCTCGGTCCCGAATGCGTGAAGATCCTCGGCTTCCCCGAACCGCAGGCCTTCCTCATACACCCGCAGCCGGGTCGGCTTCCGGTCCTTTGTCTCCTGTCCGGACAGATGACGGGCCCGCCATTCCGGAACGGCCCAGAGCGCCGCGATGAGGAGCAGTGCGAGAAGACCCAGAAACAGACTGCTCAGCGCCTCCAGGCCCCAGGCAAAAAACGGTACGATGCACCAGACGGCGAGAAGGCCCAGGATCACCGTCTCCACCACCCGTCCGGCAACGCCTACCCGCCGGATGTCGCCGTATTTTAAGGATCGGTAGATGTCGTCTCTTGTCAGCTCCACGAGAATATCCCACTTTTCCACAGGGACACCTCACACGTCCAGATTGGACACATATTTGGCATTACGCTCAATGAATTCCCGGCGGGGCTCCACTTTATCCCCCATCAGGATGGTGAAGGCTTCGTCGGCCGCCTCCGCGTCTTCCAGCTCGACTCTCAGCATGGTGCGGAAGGCCGGATCCATGGTGGTTTCCCACAGCTGTTCAGGGTCCATTTCACCAAGACCTTTATATCGCTGGATATCGGCGTTGCCGCCGAATTCCGCAATGTACTGGTCCCGTTCAGGATCGGAAAACGCGTACCGCACCTGTTTGCCGCGGGAGACCTTGAACAGCGGCGGCTGCGCGATATACACATGTCCTTCTTCCACCAGGGGGCGCATATAGCGGAAAAAGAAGGTGAGCAGCAGGGTCCGGATATGGGACCCGTCGACGTCGGCATCGGCCATGATGATGACCTTGCCGTACCGGAGTTTGGAGAGATCGAAATCGTCCCCAATGCCGCAGCCGAGCGCGATGACGATGGGCACCAGCTTTTCGTTGCCGTACACCTTGTCGAGACGCGCCTTTTCCACGTTCAGCATCTTGCCCCACAGCGGCAGGATGGCCTGAAAATTCCGATCCCGGCCCTGAATGGCCGAGCCGCCGGCCGAGTCACCCTCGACGATATAGAGTTCGGTGCGCTCTGCATCGCTCCAGATACAATCGGCGAGCTTCTCGGGCATGCGGGTGTTGGCGAGTCCGCTTTTTTTCCGTGCGAGTTCTCTGGCCTTCTGCGCGGCCTCACGGACCCGGGCGGCGTTGATGGATTTTTCAAGAATTGCTTTGGCAACGGCGGGATTTTCCTCCAGGAACGGCACGAGTTTATCGCTCAGCAGGGAATTGACTAGCGGGCCGATGACGGTGCTGCCGAGCTTGGCCTTCGTTTGCCCCTCGAACTGGGCATCCTTGAGCTTGACGCTGATGACCGCCGTCATGCCCTCCCGCACATCGTCCCCCTTGAGGTTGGTATCCGCGTCCTTGAGCATGGAATGCCGGCGGGCATAATCGTTGAAAATGCGGGTGATGCCGGTTTTAAAGGCGTTCTCATGCACACCGCCGTCCACGGTATGGATGTTGTTCGCAAAGGAAATGATATTTTCGTTGTAGCTGTCGTTATACTGAAACGCGACCTCGACGATAGAATCGCCGTCGGTGGTGGACATATGCACGACCTGATCGTGCAGAACCTGATAGCCGCGCGTCTTGTTCATGAAATCCACGAAGGAAGAGATGCCGCCTTCGTAGCAATATTCCTGGCTCAGAACATTGTCCGCGTCGCGGGAATCCGTCAGGGTGATTTTCAGCCCCGCGTTGAGGAAAGCCTGTTCCCGCAGGCGTTTCTGCAGCACTTCGAACTCATATTCCACCGTTTCGGTGAAAATCTCGGGATCGGCTTTGAAGCGAATGAGCGTCCCTGTCTCTTCCGATGAACCGATGACGGTCAGATCATTCACCGGTACGCCCCGTTCAAACCGCTGGGCGTACACATTGCCTTCCCGGGAGACCTCCACTTCCAGCCATTCCGAAAGGGCGTTGACCACCGAGGAGCCGACCCCGTGCAGGCCGCCCGACACTTTATAGCCGCTACCGCCGAATTTGCCGCCCGCATGCAGCACCGTGAGAACCACGGTGACCGAGGGCAGACCCAACTTTTCGTTGATACCCACCGGAATGCCGCGGCCGTTGTCCCTCACCGTGACCACATTGCCGGGAAGAATCTCAACCTCGATATGGGTACACACACCGGCGAGAGCTTCGTCGATGGAGTTATCCACAATTTCATACACCAGATGGTGCAGTCCCCGCGGGCCAGTCGAACCGATGTACATGCCCGGGCGTTTCCGGACCGCCTCCAGTCCCTCGAGAACCTGTATCTGGCTTTCGTCGTATACCTCGTTGTCCGCGCGGGTCATCGCGCTTTCAAGGGCCTGGTCCATTTCCATTTCCGTACTCATATCGGAGCTTCCTCCCATTCGCATGTTCGCCATGTTCAGACGTTTGATAAACCTTCTACAAATCCGGTCCGCTTGAGCAGTGTCGACGAAGAGATCTGCGAAATATACACCGTCTCGGTGCCGTCTTCATCCACACACACCACAAACGATTTCGGCAGTTCCATCGTGACGTTGCAAACCCGGCCGCCTTTTTCCGCATCCGCAAGAAACTGGCGGGTGTTTTTGGAGATGGTGGCGTTCTCCATATCGAAAATTCCCACAATATCCCGCAGCCGGACCACCGTTTCCTGACCGAGATGCAGATACATCGGCCCGTCCCCTTTCCTTTATTCCGAGAGGGTTATCCCTCGAGAATCCCTTGTTTCATGTGAAACTCCACGCCGCCGTCCATGCGGCGGAGGGGCGCGGGATCGCAGCAGGTAATGAACACCTGCCAATCGTGGATGTGATTGAGAATATAATCTTGCCGGGACGCATCGAGTTCGCTCATGACATCGTCCAGAAGCGCGACCGGCTGTTCACCCGTGACATCCCGAAGCAGGGTTGCCTCCGCGAGTTTCAGGGCCAGAACTGCCGAACGCTGCTGACCCTGTGAGCCGTATACCCGGGCGGGCAGTCCGGCGATACGGACCTCCAGATCG
>CABQAA010000045.1 GCA_902461995.1 uncultured Oscillospiraceae bacterium
CGTCCCGGCCGGAGGCGTAAATGACCGGGAAATCCAGCTGATCCTCGTCTGCGCCGAGCTCGATGAACAGATCCAGCAGCTCGTCGATAACCTCGGCCGGCCGGGCGCCGTCCCGGTCGATTTTGTTGATGACCACGACCGGCCGTTTCCCAAGGCCAAGCGCTTTTTTCAGCACGAACCGGGTCTGGGGCATACAGCCTTCAAAGGCGTCCACCAACAGCAGAACCCCGTCCACCATCATTAGAATCCGCTCCACCTCGCCGCCGAAATCGGCGTGGCCGGGCGTGTCTACAATGTTGATTTTGGTATCGCCGTACATCACCGCGGTGTTTTTCGACAGGATGGTGATGCCCCGTTCTCTCTCGAGGTCGTTGGAGTCCATCACCCGCTCCGCCACCTGCTCGTTGACACGGAACACACCGCTCTGGCGCAGGAGCTGATCGACCAGAGTGGTTTTGCCGTGGTCGACGTGGGCGATGATGGCGATATTGCGTAAATTCTCACGTTTTGGCATGTCTGATTCTTCCATTCCTTATTTCTCGACTTTTCCCGAACCTATATAGTATACACTCTTTTCCCCGATCCTACAAGGGGGAGATGCATAATATCTTCCATTTTGGGGCTTTTCTGCCGTTTCCGGCGAACCGTTCCAGTTCGATTCCGGCCGCCCGTTCCGAAAAAGCTTTGCTCTTAGATATGCTACATATGCAGCCGCTTTTTCATCTGCGTCCGGAAGCGTTCCCGCCGGCCCAGCAGGAGGAGAAGCAGCGCCAGAATCAGGCAGGGAATCGCCACAAAATAGGACCACTGCAGCGTCACGGTGTGCTGCAGATATAAATCCAGGATAATTTCAATGCCGAGGGGCATGAGCGGCGTGGTAAAAAGCACCGCGGCCCCCTGCCGGAAACGGCCGCGAATCAGCTTGGCCACCAACAGGTAATCCAGAGCAAACACCCCCGCGCTGAGCACCACAATGGGCAACGCCAAATGGAGAAACCAAGCACCCCTGGCCGCAAAATGCTCGACAACAAACAAATATCCGAGCAATGCCGCTGTGTCAAGGATCATGCCGAAGAGGATCGGGTGCCGGCGGATAAACAGGGCCGGCACGATGAATACCCACAGCATAGCCGTCGCCCCGATGACCAGCATGGACCAGCCCGCGCTGCTGGTGTAGGCCACGTCGCAGGCGAGACAGATAGCCGCCGGCAGCAGCAGAACCAGGGTGACGATCGCGGCCGTGAGTCCCCGGTCGCTCTGCGGGCGGAAAAGATCCAGACGTGCCGGAAAAGGCTGCGGGGCCTTCCGGTCAAAGGGCTGGCGGGGATTCTGCACTTCGGTATGGCAGAGCGGACAAACCGGCTCGCTCGGCGCGAGTTCCACCCCACAGTTGACGCAATAGGACATAACTTTGATCATCCTTTCGCAAAGGCCGGCTGGCCGAATCATTCGGTACGGAGAAAAGCGGCCGCTCCGAGCTGTTCATCGGCCCGGCACGCCGTTGCTTTCAATCGTGACCGGAATGCCGCGTTTGACCAGCTCGGTAAAAAACAGGCGCTCCACCTCGGTTTCCTCCACCACGCTCGTAATGGACAAACAGAGTTTCCCTTCAAACGTGACCGCTGCCGCGCCGTGCGTATTGAACCGGGGCGGCCCCATAATAAAATCAAACCGCTCGACAAACGGGCGCATCGCCTCCGGCACCTTCAAAACCCCGAGATTGGAGAGGTTGCAGGTATACCGGCTCTCCCCGTACAGGCGATAGGCCATGCCCATGATGAAATTCTTGACAAACAGCGGCACCGCCCGCACGGCCGGATTCTTTTCATTTCCCACATTGGCGGACAGAACCGCGTTCAAATATTGTTCGTTGAGACGCAGCCGCATGAAATGGTGCACGTGATGGACGATTTCCTCAAAGGTGTATTCGCCGTATTCCGGTTCCACTCCCGGATTGACAAACAAGGCGAAATTCCGCAGCGTGCTGCTCGGATAAAAACGGCGCATGTTGATGGGCACGCTGATTTTCACCGGCTTCGGATGGTGCAGGCCTTCGGTCTTTTGAAATTGATAGAAGGCAAAGCACAGTGCGCCCGTCAGGTATTCGTTGACCGTGACGCCCAGCTCCGCCGCCTTTTCATGGACGGTATCGGCCGGCATCACGCCCGTGATGATCCGCAGACGGGGGGAATTCATCCGGGTCATATGCGGATGGTACGCTTTTTTCTCCCGCCGGCTCTCGATATGGCGGAAGGAAGCGTACTTCATATGGCTGTCCTCCATTTCCTCCGGCCGGGGGGACTCCTCACAGTTAAGCACCCCGTCGCCGTCCGGAACCGGATGCCCGCCGAGGGTGAGATACCGCGCCGCGAGCGTCTTGAGAAACACCATAGCGCCGGTTCCGTCCGAAATGGAGTGGAACAATTCGAGCGCGATGCGGTTGCGGTAAACCCGTACCCGGAAGTAATAACCGTTGTTTTCCGCCTTATCGATCTTTTTGCAGGGATTGTTGACATCCGATTCCACGATCGGCGGCAGGCGGTTCGGCTCCAGATAGAACCAGAACACCCCTTTGTGCAGGGTCAGGCAGAACGCAGGGATACGGCGGAGAGTGTCCGCGAGTGCGCGTTCCAACAAAACCGGATCCACTTCGTCCCGGAGTGTCACGCTCACCCGGAACATGGCCGCCCAGTCCCGCGTGCGTACAGCCGGATATATTTTAGCCGAATTATCCAGAGATACCCAGCCGTCTGTCGGTTTATGGTTGTCCATCCGTTTCTCCTGCCCTCCCATCCGGCCGCCGGTCTTCCCGCCGGAGCGCGTAGACGATATGGGGCATATCCACCCCGTAGTAGTGTTTGACAAATATGGATTCCGGCCGCAGGCCGATCCGCTCTGCGACCTTCCGTGATGCCGCATTCGTGTCCCGGATGATGCTGACCACCCGTGGCGCATCAAGCGTATCAAAGGCGAAATCCCGGCAGGCTGCCGCCGCGCGGGATGCATAGCCGCGATGCCAGAAGCGGCGCTTGAGCAGATAACCGATTTCGAGTTCCGGCCCCGCCGGCGTGTCCTGCATGGTCAGCCCCACCTGGCCGACAAATTCGCCGGTCCCGCTGTCGAGCAGCGCCCACAGGCCGAATCCGTGCCGGATATACCGTGCCTGCTGCCGGCCGAGCCAGGTATAGACCTCCTCCATCGAGAAAGCGTGCTCATAGGCGGTCATCGCCACCGGATCCTGCAGGATCTCGCACAAGTCATCGACGTCCTCCATCGTGAGCGGACGAAACAACAGCCCCGGACTCGTCGGCAGACGCATCGGTACATCCTCCCGTTCGGTTGATAAATTCCACAAATTCGCGGAAAGGAATTGCCGGGCTGTACAGATATCCCTGATACAGGGTACAGCCGAGCTGGGCCAGCCGGTCCCGCTGTTCGGATGTCTCCACATACTCGGCCAAAAGACGGAACCCGAGCGAATCCGCGAGTTGCTGGATAGAGCGTACAATATTCTCCGACCGTTCGTTTGTCAGGATAGGCCGGACCAGACTGCCGTCCAGCTTGACAAGTGCGAATTCCGCGTTCTGCAGGTAGGTCATCGAGCCGTGTCCCATACCGAAATCGTCCATGATGAGCTGAATCCCCGCCTCCCGCAATTCCGCCAGCTGCTGATGGATGACTGAAGAAGAGGACAGCGCCACCTGTTCGGTGATTTCAAAGCTCAGACGGCCGGCAGAGATATGGTGTTTTTCCACCAGTTTCCGCACTTCAGCCGTGAAATCGGGATGATTGAGCTGATCGGGGGTAATATTGACCGAAATATTCAGCGGTAAAGGACAGGCGGCTTCGAGCTTACCGACATCCCGGCAGGTCTGTTCGATAAGGAACAGGCCCAATTCGTCCAGAAAGTGGTCTTCGCGCGCCAAGGCGATCACCAGGGGTGGATACAAAAAACCGGCGGACGGATGTTTCCACCGCAGCAGGGCCTCACCCCCAAAGGGGATGCCGTTCGCCGTCATCTGGGGCTGATAAAAAAGCTCCAGGCCGCCGTGCCGTGCCGCATGACGCAGATCGGACGCCAGCATTTTGGCTGTGGTCCCGAGGCGTCCTCCCAAAGACAGCAGCGATGGAAGCACGCCGTTTTCCTCCCCCTGCAGGACAAGATCCGTCAGAGATTGGATGTTGGCTTCCACCTGTCTGGACTGCCGTTTCTCCGCCAGACGGACGAACGGCAGATACAGGCAAACGCCCACCGCGATGTTGACGAGCTGCAGCACGCTTCCCGCGATCGAGCCGGTCGCCACATAGCCGCTGATGAGAGCCGGGGTGGTCCATTCAACCGGATTGACGACCATGGGCACCAACCCTGTCGCGCAGGCGAGGCTGCTGATGCCGGTCAGGACAAGAGGTGTGAGCAGGAAGGGCAGGAGCATGACGGGGTTGAGCACGACCGGCAGACCGAACACCATCAGCTCGCTGACGTTGAAGAAAACCGGGAAAGCCCCGATTTTAGCCAGCCGCCGGTTGCTTTTGCTGCGGCAGACGAGCAGCATGGCGATGACGAGGCAAAGCGTCGCGCCGCATCCGCCCATGAGGACAAAGGTATCCAGAAACGTTTTGGAATAGATTTCCGTGGGAGCGCTCCCCTGTTCGACAAGCTGCTGGTTGACCGTGATTCCGCTTTCAAAGAACTGCCGGGCGACACCATCGAGGACATTGCTTCCGTGGATTCCAAAAAACCAGAGAACGTGGATCGACAGCACAAACAGCAGCGTGCCCCCAAAATTCCGCCCGACGCTGCTGAACAGCTTCATGAACAGGTCGGACGCCACATTGTGCAGGGCGGTGGTGCCCAGCAGATGCGACAGCAGGACGTTTATCGACGCAAACAGGGTGACAACCAGTACGGCCGGCCAGATTGCCGTAATCGCACGATTAAAGAGCACATCCGCCCCTTCGGTATACTGGCGATTGCGCAGGGGCTTGATTTTCACCAAACAGCGGAAAAGCACCGACGACCCCAGCGACACGACGATCACCGTGAAGAGCCAGGGCGGAGTGAAAATTTCAAGCGGCGAAGTCTCGTCGCCTTTATACACACACGCGACATAGGAACACAGGGCCACAAGCGGATAGAGAGCGG
Organism: uncultured Oscillospiraceae bacterium; assembly: GCA_902461995.1. Taxonomy (GTDB): domain Bacteria; phylum Bacillota; class Clostridia; order Oscillospirales; family Acutalibacteraceae; genus UMGS1623. The sequence continues at coordinate 5,144 of CABQAA010000045.1, forward strand.
CCCGCTCCTGGTCCCGGTTTTTCCCGTAGTTATAGCTGATCGTGACCAGGAGCAACAAAGATAAAGCATTGATCGTCGAATTGTAAATGAGAACCAGAAGTTCCCGGAAACTGCCGTCTAAAAAGGCATCTAAAAACGCCTGATATGCCGCGACCGGAAAGGAGTTGAGCACGAGTGCGATCGAACCGGCCATTAAAAATGGAATGGCCAATACGACACCCTGCCGCAGAAAGGACAGCAAAATATTATCTTCCAGCCTGAAGGCGCCGTCTCTCGTCCATCTTTTGACCGCGTTCACAGCCACCCGCCCTTTACTCCTCAATCTCCTCAAAACGGTATTGGATCTTCCCATCTCGCTCCACCGTTTCCAGGAACATCTCGAGAGGCCGCACCCAGACCCCCATTTCGCCATACAGCTGCTGATAGACCACCATCTCTTCCAGAGTTTCGCTGTGGCGCGCCACATACAGAACGCGGTATTCCCTGCCTTTAAAATGCCGGTATTTCACCCCGGGACGCACCGTTCTCTTTTTCATACCGCCCACTTCGAGCTGTGTGCCGATAAACCACTGGATTTTCCGGATGGCAACTCTCGCTTCCGGAATATCGAACATATGCCAGACATGCCACATGCCCTCGTAGATGTCGATATCCACTTCCACGCCGCAGGCATCCATCCGAGTGGCCAGCTGCCGCGAGTCATCCAGAAGAACCTCATTCGTCCCCACGTGAATGAGCGTAGGCGGCAGGCCGGTAAAATCGCCGAAAAGCGGCGAGATATACGGATTTCGCAGATCCTCTTCTCCTGCATACAGCAGGGCATTTTCCCGCAGTTCCTCGCTTGAAAGCAGCGGATCGACGGTTGTTTTGGTGAAATGCGTTTCATTCGATTCGGTCAGGTCCGTCCAGGGCGAAATCAAGACGAGCACCCCCGGCATAGGCCGGCCCAGATCCCGCAGCTTGAGCGCCAAAGCCAGGGTCAGCCCTCCCCCCGCGGAATCGCCGCATAGGGCGATATCGTGCTCCGCGTATCCTTTTTGGAGCAGGTAATCGAACGCCCGCAGCGCGTCCTCCAGTGCCGCCGGATAGGGATGCTCGGGCGCCAGACGGTATTCGTAAGCCATCACTGGGATTTTGGTACTCTCGGCCAGACGGGCAATCAAAGGTTCGTGTGTCAGAGGGGAACCCGAGACATAGGCTCCGCCGTGCGTATAGAGAATCACCTTTCCTGCCGCTGTAGCCGCCGGCATTGCCCATTGCCCTTTCAAAGGGCAATCCTCTTCAACCGGCACGATCGACACCGTCTTAGGCCGGGGATGGATATACCGCAGCAGATCCATGCCCTTGCGCTGATCCGGAATGTTCATCCCTGTGATGATCGGTTTGACACTTTTCATCGTGCCGCTGAGCAGCTTGCTCTTGATGCTGGGCATGGCGCACCTTCTCTCGTAAATACCATACTTATGGTATAGTATACCGCAGACAGGTCGATTACGCAATCTTTTCTCGTCCTGTTCCTTTTTCGTAAAAAAGAGAAGCGGACAGCCGTCCGCTTCTCTTTAACCGTCAAAGTGTGAATCACCCAACAAACGCCAGAGGATTCGTGGTTTTGCCATTGATCCGGATTTCGAAATGCAGATGCGCGCCGGTCGAACGGCCGGTATTTCCGACCTTTGCGATCACCTGGCCCTTGGTCACCTTCTGTCCCGGCTGCACCAGCACCGAACTGCAGTGCGCATACATGGTCTGATACCCGCCACCGTGATCGATGAGCACATAACTGCCGTAGCTCATGCCCCAACCGCTCGTATTGGTCTTGACCACCACGCCGCCGTCCGCGGCGACAATGTCCTGCCCATAAATACCAGCCGAACAGATATCGATTCCGGAATGGTTCGAACGGCCGCGCCTGCCGTAAGGGGAGGTGATGTTCCGTGTATACGGCATCGGCCACATAAACTTACCCGTCGAGATGCCGTCTCCGGTATAAGCGTTCGGATTGACCTTTTTGCCGCCCACGACCACGACTTTATCCACCGGTTCGCGGACGATTTCGGTCGAGAGGATGTTCCGGGACTGTTCGAGTCCGTCGACATATGTGACCTCGGCAGTCACCAGACGAAGTCCCTCTTTCCCTTGGGTCTTCACCTTTTGGTATCCCTCATACTGAGAGGTGTCCTGAATCCTTTTTGTCTGGTAATCCAGGGTTTCTTCATACTGAATGGTCCGCGTTACCTGCACGCCCAAGAAGGACTGGGGCCGCTGGATAACCAGCTTATCCCCAATGTGGATCATATCGCCCTGCTCCGGATTGAGCGCCTTGAGCTCGCTGATCGTCATGTTGTGCTTGTTGGCAATCCGGTTGTAGGAATCCCCGGAGACCGCTTCATAGCGCTTCTCGACAATCGTCTGCGCGGTCAGATGGGTCCGCATGGCGTCGGCGCTGATGGTCGAGGTCAGCGGATACAAACCGTCCACCACGTCTACCTTTTGCACGAATTCCGCCCGGTCTGTACCAGTGCCGTCACGATATCCATCGAGAATACCGTTCAGCAGACCATCCAACTCTGCACGGGACTCCACGGCACCGATAAACCGGTCATCAATATAGAGTCCGCTGGCCGACGTGATAGAGTTGCTTGAGGAGGACAGAATTTTATCGCACACGGCAGTTTCGTCCAGCAGCTCGTTGCTGCGCACCACCGCCAGCGTCAGCTTTGGCACCCGCTCGACTTGAAATGAATCATCGGTGTTGATAACCCGCTCGGCCGCCATGGTTGCCGCCGTATCGAAGACGGATTCATCCGCAATATACCCGAGTTTTTCGCCGCCGTACTCCACCACCAGACCGAACTCCAGCCCGCTCCAGTAGTTGAGGGTGAAAACCAGCGCCAGCGCCGCTGCAACCGGCGCCGCCAGATTCAGCAGAGAAAAGAGCGCTTTTTTATGGCGTCTGACCGCCAGATAAGGCAAAAACAACACCTGCAGAAGCGCCAGAGCGGGATGCCGCCGGAAAGCAGCAGCCACCCGCCGGCCGGCTATACAAAAACCTTCGCCGATCCGGCGGCACTCGCCCGCGAAAGCCCGGACATGGCGCAGCAAGATCCAGTCGATGAAGCGATACAGCACACGCCCGGCCGGGGCCAATACCCGGGCGGTCCGCCGCCCGATTCCCCGGGCAATGCGCAGCGTTTCAATACCGGTGATATAGCAGAGGTGGTATCCGGCCAGCGCCAGCTTCCGGATACCCCGCAGAACCTTTTTAAGCAGGTGCCCGCCCGTCTGTACGATGCGGCGTACAATCGGCGGAACAGAATCCTCATTGGAATACAAAGTGCTCACTCCCTCGATCAGCTCCGGAGCCTATCGGCCAGCTCCGGCAGAATCTAAAAGCCGGTGAAATTCGCCGTTTAAAAGTTACAACTTTGTAACAACCTGCTTTCTATTATACTCAAAATTTTCCGGAAAGCAACCTTTCTTTTTGAACTTCATGATTTCTTGTCATAATATTTTCAACATGCTACGTAAAGTTTGTGATAAATTCACATCAAATGCCCGGTTTTCCTTCACTAAGGAACGAGCAAAAGCGGACATATCCCGACAGAATCCGGAACAAATATCCGATCTTTCCATCTTGCCGTTTATCCGCCTTCATATGGAAACCATCTTCCCTTATAATATTTAAAATCCAAATAACGGACGATTTTCAAAATCCGTTCTCTGATAAAAAAGAGAAACCTGCATAATTGGCGGCTGTTCGTCCGATACTAACACCACGCAGGAATGCGTAAATTGAGGAACGAAGGTGGATTAAGGAGTGAGAAACGTGCTGGACAGACTGGCTCTGATCCTTGTGGTCATCGGCGCCATCAACTGGGGCAGCATCGGCCTGTTCCAATTCGACATAGTGGCATGGGCTTTCGGCGGACAGGGTGCCGCGGTAAGTCGCGTGATCTACACCATTGTCGCCTTGGCCGGCATCTGGTGCATCTCCCTGTTTTTCCGGGAGCGCGATGAGATCCTCGAACACCACGACTGATTCGGGCCCCACATAAAAAGAGCAGACCGCCTTGTGCAGCCTGCTCTTTTTACATATTAGAAAAGCTGCCACCCTGAAAACGGCCTGTCCGCGATTTGGCAGCTCGGCGCGGAACGCGTAAAATACACTGGCATATGGGAAAATGGATAGGAGACGATCATCCGTAAAAGATATGCGAAAAAAGAGCGATAGCGATGGCGGCTTCCACTCGGTTCGGAGGTGAGTCAAACAACACATGAACCTAGGAAGGAGAATCGTATGAACAACATCCCTAGTCCCGACGCGGTGTTTCCGAACGATTATCACACATCCTGTTTTTTAAAAAATGGGATCACGGCCCCCAATATCGTAGTTGGAGAGTATACGTATTATGATGATCCGGTCGATCCTACCGCCTTTGAACGACAAAACGTGCTGTTCAACTGGCCGGAATTTGGGGACAAACTGATCATTGGAAAATTCTGCTCGATCGCGAGCGGCGTGAAATTCATGATGGGGAGCGCCAATCACCGTCTGTGCAGCATCAGCACCTACCCCTTTGCCGTATTTGGGGGAATATGGGCTGAAAAGACGCCGCCTCATCTCGCCCAGCTTCCTTTCAAGGGCGATACCCTTGTGGGCAACGACGTCTGGCTCGGACGGGAAAGCGTGATCATGCCCGGCATCAAAATCGGTGACGGTGCCATCGTCGCCGCCTATTCCGTGGTAACAAAAGACGTCGAGCCCTATACTCTAGTGGGCGGCAATCCGGCCAAACCGATTAAAAAACGGTTCGACGACGATCTGATCTCTCTGCTGCTGAAGCTCCGCTGGTGGGATCTCGATGCGGACCGGCTGGTTTCCTTTCTGCCGATCCTCTGCAGCGGCGATCTGGCGGCGGTCAAAAAGGCCGTCCAGCGGATGCTGGAGACGGAGGAATCCTCCTGAGATCGGATATAGATCAATCACAAAAAACGAGCACAGCAAGAAATTCTTGCTGTGCTCGTTGCCGTTCTGCCAGATATTTTCAAAAGTCGCCTGACACGGTGTTCCGCTTAGCCGGGGCTGGTGAAAACCTTACATCGCCTCGACGAGCGCCTTCGTGTCTCTGGCGATCACCAGTTCCTCATTCGTCGGGATGACGAAGCCGCGCACCGTGGAATCGGGCGTCGTAATCTCCCGCTCCACGCCGTGCACCAAATTTTTCTCCTCGTCCACTTTGACGCCGAGATATTCGAGGTTGTGCAGCAGCTCGCTGCGCAGGTGCTCCTGATTTTCACCGATGCCGGCCGTGAACACGATGGCGTCCAGCCCACCCAGCGCAGCAATGAAACCGCCGATGTATTTCGTAATCTGATACGTCCGCATATTCCAGGCGAGCTTAGCACGCTCATTGCCCTGTTCCACCGCCGCAGCCACATCCCGGTCATCACTCGAAATGCCCGAAATGCCCAGCATACCCGATTTTTTGTTGAGCAGTTCGTCCATCTGAGACGGACTGAGATGTTCCTTTTCCATCAGGAACGTCACGGCCGAAGGATCCACAGCGCCCGAACGGGTGCCCATCATGAACCCGTCGAGGGGGGTGAGGCCCATGGTGGTGTCGATGACCCGCCCATCCTTGACGGCGGCCAGGGAGGATCCGTTGCCCAGATGGCAGGTGATGATGCGTGAGGGTTCCCCTGGCTTCTTGCCCAACAGCTCCAGGCAGCGGGCGGTCACATACCGGTGGGAAGTGCCGTGGAAGCCGTAGCGGCGAATCCCGTATTTTTCGTAATGCTCATAGGGCAGACCC
>CABQAA010000046.1 GCA_902461995.1 uncultured Oscillospiraceae bacterium
GCTGTTCGCACATTCTGGGCCGGTTCAGCGCTTGGCCGGGGGGTCTTTTTATCCGACCGGCCGCGGACGGGACTGCCCGTTCCCGGGAGAAACGAAGAACCAGGGAAGAACAGAGCGGCATAAAAGAAAAAGCCCGGGCAAAACCATCGTTTTGCCCGGGCTTTCTTGTCGGGAATACAGGTGCCTTATTCCGGCTGCTCCTCATCGGGCGGAGCAGGCAGATCGGGCCCGCCTCCGGGGAGCGGTTCAGCGGGTGAATCGGCTGGCGGGGCGATCCCCCCGCCGTAAAACTGATAGAGGTCGAATCCCTCGTCACGGGACCCGTTTTCGGACGGCGGAGGGGCATCGGCGGTTTCCTCACCCGTGAGAAGGACAGGAGCGCCGTCCTCTCCGGCCGGAGCGAGCGGGATTTCCGCTTCCAGCTTTTGACGCATGCGGCGGTCCCAGATCCGCATCAGGAAGAAATAGAGAAGGAAGAGCACGACCGCCGCCAGGGTGATCAGCAGACCGTACAGCAGGCCGGGGGTGTGATAGTCGAACCGGATGGTGACCTCGCCGCCCGTGGCGGGGCAGACGACGGCCATGAAACCGACGTTGACCTTGTAAATCTCGGCGGGCTGGCCGTTCACCGTGGCGCTCCAGCCGTCCTCATACGGCACGCTGAAGAAGACCGGCGTGGTCTGTTCCACCTGAATCGTGGCGGTAAAGCCGCGGTTGTCCCGTACAAAGGTGGAGCAGGACTCGGCTTTGCGGGCGAGGCAGTCGGCCAGATAGGCGTCTTTGGTGTAGGAAACCGCGTCTCCGAGAGGCCGCAGCATGCCGCTGAAAAGGGCAGCATCGTCTTCTTCGACGACCAACGCCTTGAGCAGCGCGAGTTCCCGGTTGTCTTTGTTCATAGCTTCGAACTGCTTGCGGGTCAGCATGGCGTCATAGGTAAAGCCCATGGGGATATAATACTCATTCTCATAAATCTTGAAATCGTTTTGGGTATCCAGATAGGTCCAGCCCGGCATCCGGGGGGTGCCGCCGCTCTCAAAGAAATCCTTTTTGTTTTCCTTGCCGCTCGAATTGGCGTGGTCAAACAGCCACCGCACCGAGGTTAGCCCCCGCAGCGCATAGTGGGAGGTGTCCGGCCGGCTGCCCACGCCGCGGTCCACGCCGATCGAGGGATAGAATTCCATGACCGAGCCGGGGACGATGCTGTGGAACGCCTGGATGGTCGGCATCTGCCAGAACATTCCCTGATTGTCCATGCCGTTATAGAAATCGATCCGGGTGAACTGATCGGGAGTCTCGGGCAGTGAAATTTTGTCTCCGCCTTCGATGGCAGTTTCAATGACATAACCGGAGGTGTAGTTGGAATTCGCTTTGCCCAGCCCGATCAGATACCAGCCCACAATCAGGCTGACCGACAGGGTAACGACGGTGGCCCATTTGGAGAAAATGGCGCGTTCCCGCTTGAACAGCGTGATCAGCAGCGACGCGAGCACCAGACACACCACCGCAATGGCGACGTAAATCCAGAACCGTTCGGGAATCTTCATCAGGCCGTATTTGATCTTGCCGGTTTGCTTGTCCGGCGTCCAGCTTTTGGGTGTCAGGCCGATGAACAGGGCGAAGAAGGCCGTGATGCCGAATGTCCAGCCGAGCGCCCGGTTCCAGTTCACTTCGGTCGTGTCCGCGTCCTCGAAGCATTTGACGGTGGCGAGGACCAGAATCAGGACCATCATGTAGTACCACCGGGCGTAATAGGCCCAGTTGAACAGCTGGAACATGGCGTTGAGACCCGGGATGACCGCGCAGAAGAAGCAGATGATCAGCATGCGGCGCAGCCAGTCGCTGTGTTTGCGGGACTGGAAATACGCGATGGCGCCCGAACAGCTAAAGACCGGCAGCCAGGCCGACATGGAGGCCCATTTATTGTCCGAATCGGGGAAGAAATTTTCCCTGGCGGGGATGTCCTGCGGAAAGAAGAAGGAGTGCAGGATATCAAACAGCCGCTGGGGCTTGTTGTACATGAGGAGGTCCCAGCCCGCGAGCATGCTGTCGGTCCGGGGATTCTGGATGACCGCGAGGTAAGAGGGGAGCAGCAGCACGGCCGCACCGGCGGTGCCGACGACCGCTTCGAAGACAAGCCACAGGAATTTGGGCATCGAGCAGTCCCACTCGCCCGAAAACATGCGGACAAACCAGTATATCAGGATGAAAATGGCCTGGCCGATAAAGAAATAGTAATTGTTGAGAGCGCTCAGGCACACCATCAGGCCGAACAGGCCGCGTTTATCGTCCTTCATGAACCGCTCGAGACCCAGGAGCATCAGGGGAAAGTAGAGTATAGCCTCATGGAAGTGGTTGAAAAAGACGTTGTAGATGGAAAAGCCCGAAAACGCATAGAGGATGCCGCCGATCAGTGCATAATCCGGCCGGACAAAACGGCGCAGCAGGACATAGGCCGCCGCCGAGCTGCAGGCGAATTTGAGAATGAGGAGCGGCCCCATGAGATAGGGGACCGCTGCGCTCGGAAAGGGGATGGTCAGCCAAAAGAACGGGCTGCCGAGCAGGTAAAAGGAATACGAGCCCACGAAATTGGCGCCGAGGTCGGTTGTCCAGTTCCAGGCGAAATTGCCCGCCCGCACACTGTCGTGTGCCATCTGATAAAATGGGATCTGCTGGACATTGAAGTCCCCGTAATAAATGAAATACCCCTTATCCAGGATGAGAAAAGGGAGGAACAGGAGCGCCGCGCCAGCCAGAGGGAGAAGAAACGAAAGAAGCGCCCGTTCCTTGGGTTTGCCCAGTGAGGAGGTCGTCAAGCTTCATCACACCTTTCCGCTTTTGGGTCATCCGGGTCTGCGTCCGGTACCGGTTCGGCAACAAGTCCGTCTCCGCGTTCGGCCGGCGGGAAGGCCGTGCTGACCGTCAGCATCACGCCCCACAGAAAAATCGCCAGATTGACAAAGGAGAGGACGGTCATGACGGGCGTATATATCGCGTCCCACGGAGCTTTCGGGTCGTTCGCCGTGTTGTTGCGCACAAGCAGCAGAAACTGGTTGAAAAAGGTCATCAGGGACAGCGTCAGGTATTGCATCAGCCAGCGGAAATCCATCTGCCGCAGGAACAGTATGAGCGCGAACAGCAGAACCGGGAACTGATACCGCTCGTGCATCCGGGTGGTGAGCAGGAAGACACACTGCATAAACAGAAAACAACCCGCCCACAGCCGGTTTTCCCGGTTGCCCCGGAGCATGATATAGGCCACGAGAACAAGAGACAGCAGGAGCATGAGGGTGCCAAAATGGTGAAGTGTGAAGCCGCCGGTGGCGAATCCATTGCCGTCTGTGCCGGTGCCGAACAGGACGGACCGGTCGTCCTTCACCCAGTTTAAAGAGGCGGAACCATATAAGTTGAAGGCGTTGAGGGTGGCATAGGGGTATTTTCCAAGTCCGCCGAAGTAGACTTTGAAAGGGAGGAGCAGACTTTCCGCCCCCTGCAATTTCCAGCTGCCCGCGATAAAGGGGACGAAGCCGGCTATACCGGTGAGCAGCGCTGCGCCGACGCAGGACAGGGTATCGATCCAGCGGCAGCGGCGGAGATAGGAAAACAGCGATTCTTTCGCGGGGGGATCCGACCCGTCCGGCATTGTTTCAGCCGGGCGGAGGAGATACACGAACAGCACCGGAGCAAAATACAGGCACTGCATTTTGGTCAGGCAGGCCACGGCAAAGAGAACCGAACCGAGCAGGTCTTTGCCCCGCTCGACCTGATAAAACGCGAGCAAAAGAAGAAAAACCATCAGGCCGTCGGTCTGACCCCAATAGGAGCTGTTGAAAATCGCCGAGGGATTGAGGGACCACAGGGCGGCCGCCAGTACGCCGAGAGCCTCGCTTTGCCTGCGGCAGACCAGATAAAACAGCCCCGCGGCCAGCACGTCGAACAAAATGGGAAAAAATTTCATCGCCAGCATATCGAACATCCAGTAATCTGCGATGGGCAGGTGCGCATACAGCTGACCAACGATATATAAACAGTACAAATATAAGGGCGGATAGTCCAGCGCATGTTTTCCGGTATTCAGGCGGGCGTAGGCGTTGAAGAATCCATCCTGAAAGCCGACCGCCCAGGACCGGTACCAGGACACGTCCATATAATTCGCATAGAGCATCCCGATACACAAACGGAGGACAAACGCAAAAAGGAGGATACAGACCACTGTCTGAATCCCGCGCCGCCGGCTCAGGGTAAGCGATGTCATGTTTCCGCCGCCCTTCCTCAAAATACAAACATGAGTATACCAAAAAGTGGACAAAAAGAAAAGGCCTAAAAATGTGAAAATCCTCGCTACGGGTTGGAAAACAGCGCGAAATCCGGTATAATGGAGGAAACCGACAGGAGGGACGATTTCATGAGCCGCAATTTTTTCGCCATACTGTCCCGTATGAAATATATCACCCGCTGGGCCTTGATGCGCAATACCCGGCCGGAGAATCTCTGTGAGCACACCCAGGATGTGGCCGTGCTGGCCCACGGACTGGCCGTTTTGCAGAACCGCCGGTTCGGCGGCCATGTGGACGCGGGACGGTGCGTTCTGCTGGCATTGTACCACGACGCGCCCGAGATTTTTACGGGCGACCTGCCCACCCCCGTCAAATATTACAATCCCGCCATCCGAGAGGCCTATCGGCAGGTGGAGGACGTGTCTGCAGACAAATTGCTCTCGATGCTGCCGGAGGATATGCGGCCGGATTACCAGCCGCTCTTCTTCCCCGATGATAGCTGTCTCGAGGAGCAGCGGATCGTTAAGGCGGCGGACAAGCTGTCGGCTTTGATTAAATGCGTGGAAGAGAAACGACAGGGAAATCGGGAATTCGAGCAGGCCCGCCGCTCGACAGAGGATGCGATCCGGGCGATGCACCTGCCGGCGGCCGACTGCTTTCTCGAAGAATTCCTGCCCGCTTTTGAATTGACGCTCGACGAACAAAACTGACACCGTATCAGTGGCGGAATGTGGACGTTTTGCTGCATCGATGGAAGGCTTTTTCCAAGATAGCGGACAAAAAAGGCCCTTATTCGACGTTCTTGCTAAAATACGGCGCGGAAATCCGGAAGTTTTGATGAATAATCGGGTGTTGCATTGTTGTGAAAAGTACGGTAAAATCATACTGTCATTCATGTTTCGTTCATATTTTCATACGAGCGGGTGTTGATCGCCAGCTTATGAAAGAAGGCTTGGCATGCGGCTTCTGGAAGATCGCATTCAACAAGACGGCAAGGTGAAAGCGGGCAATGTGCTGAAGGTGGACAGTTTTCTGAACCATCAGATGGACATTGCCTTGTTTGGTGAAATGGGCAAAGAATTCTATCGCTTATTCGGAGACGAACAGGTCACGAAAATTCTGACCATCGAATCGTCCGGTATCGGGATCGCCTGCATCGCGGCGCAGTATTTCGACGTTCCCGTGCTGTTTGCCAAGAAAAACCAGACGAAAAACATCGCCGGAGATGTCTATACCAGCCGGGTGGAATCGTTCACTCATGGCCGGGTATACGATATCCGGGTGGCCAAGGAGTTTCTTCTGCCTGAAGACCGGATCTTAATCATCGACGATTTTCTCGCGAACGGCAGTGCCCTGCTCGGGCTTATCAAGCTCGTCAAGGACGCAGGTGCGACGCTCGTCGGCGCGGGCATCGCGGTGGAAAAAGGATTTCAGCCGGGCGGCGAATTGGTCCGCGCGACGGGTGTGCGGGTGGAATCTCTGGCAATCATCGAATCGATGGATGAAAAAACCGGCGTCACGTTTCGCCGTCATGTGTAACGTCTGATCAGGCGGCGGGGGCCGCCTTGTCATAGAGTGCCGGGCGCACCCGGACAAATTTGGGAGGAATGAAAAGCATGAGGAAATGGGTACGGATTCTGGCTTTGTCCATGGCGGCGGTTCTGACGCTGATGTTCGCCGGCTGCCAAAAGGATGAGGACGCCGCCAGCGGCGCCACGAAAGGAATCGCGCAGGACAAGATCAAGGTGGGCGTCATCCATCTGTCCGATCCGGCTGAAGGGTCCGGGTATTCTTTCACGCATGACCAGGGCATCGTGGCCATGCAGAAAGAACTCAAGCTGCGGGACGATCAGATCATCCGCAAGAACAAGGTCGACGATCAGGATCCCACGGCGATTGAACGCGCCATCCGCGACTGCATCGAAGACGGCTGCAACATCATCTTCGGCACCAGCTGGGGCTACATGGACACGATGGAGAGCCTGGCCAAGGAATATCCGAAGATCATTTTCTGCCACGGCACCGGCTATAAGAAAAACGACACCAACTTCAGCAACTATTTCGGCCGTATCTATCAGGCCCGGTATCTGAGCGGCATCGTCGCGGGCATGAAAACCCAGTCGGGCAAGATCGGGTATGTGGCGGCCATGGGCAAGGAAAATTCCGAAGTTACCGGCGGTATCGATGCCTTCGCTATGGGTGTCTATTCCGTCAACCCCAATGCCCAGGTGTTTGTCAAGGTGACGAACAGCTGGTTTGCCCCTGAAATGGAAAGCGCCGCTGCTAACGCCCTGCTGGACGAGGGCTGCGACGTCATCGCGCAGCACTGCGACACTCCGAACCCCCAGACCGCTGCCGAAGCGAAGAGCGTGTGGGGTATCGGCTACAATTCCGACATGTCCAAGGATGCACCCAAGGCGACCCTGACCTCGGTGGTCTGGGACTGGGGTGTGTACTACACCGATGCGGTTAAGAAAGCCATCGCGGGCACATGGACTCCGGATATCTACTACGGCGGTATGAAAGAAGGCCTCGTGGACATTTCGCCTCTGGCGGATTTCTGCGCGGAGGGCACGAAAGAGAAAGTGGAGGAAGCCCGCGCCAAGATCATGGACGGTTCCTTCAACGTGTTTGACGGCGAGATTGAGACCAACGACGGCCAGAAGATCGGCCAAGCAGGGAAAACTCTCGACGACAAGACCATCACCGGCGGGATCAACTGGTATTTCAAAAACGTGGTTGTCAAGTAAGATCGAAAACCAATAGCGGGGAGGGGACGTTCCGACGTCCCCTCCCCGAAAAGGGCTTGGCGGCTGTACACCAACGCCCTTTTTCCTTTTTTAGACAAAACAGGCGACAAGACGGAAGGCGGGGAGACAGGATGCCGGAAGAAAAGGACACACGTCCGAAGGGCGGGGAAACCGCGATCGAATGCCGGGGAATTACCAAGGCGTTCGGCACCGTGGTGGCAAATGACGGGATCGATCTCTCGGTACGGTATGGAGAAATCCTGGCCTTGCTGGGGGAAAACGGATCGGGTAAAACCACGCTGATGAACATGCTGTCCGGGATTTATCATCCCGACGCGGGCAGCACATTGGTCGGCGGCCGGCCGGTAGTCATCAACTCCCCCAGCGACGCCATGAAGCTGGGCATCGGCATGATCCACCAGCACTTCAAACTGGTGGAGGTATTCAGCGCGATGGATAACATCGTGCTGGGGGTCAAGGAACGGTACAGCAAACCGGTCGTCCTGCGGGAGAGGATCCGGGAGCTGTGCAGCACCTTCGGACTGGAAATCGATCCGGATAAAAAAGTGTACGATATGTCGGTTAGCGAAAAACAGACGGTGGAGATCTTAAAAGTGCTCTATCGGGGCGCGCAGATCCTGATTCTCGACGAGCCCACCGCCGTCCTTACCCCGCAGGAGACGGACAAGCTCTTTCAGATTCTGCGCCGGATGAAGGAACAGGGCTGCGCCATCATCATCATCACCCATAAGCTGAACGAGGTCATGGCGATCAGCGACCGGGTGACGATTCTTCGCAAGGGCAAAAGCGTGAGCACCGTCCGCACGGCCGAAACCGATGAGAAGCATCTGACCGAACGGATGGTGGGGCAGTCGGTGTCCCTCCAGATCGGGCGGCCCGAGGTCTCGGGGCAGGAAACCCTGCTCAAGGTCGTCGATTTGACCGTGGACCGGGAGGACGGCTCCCGGGGACTGGACGACGTCAGTTTTGAAATTCGCACGGGGGAGATTCTGGGCGTAGCCGGCGTGGCTGGCAGCGGTCAGAAGGAACTCTGTGAAGCGATCGCGGGCCTGATGAAGGTTAAGCAGGGCGCGATCTTGTATAAAAAAGAAAATATCATCGGAAAGACACCCGCCGAGATCATCGACCTGGGGATCAGTATGAGCTTTGTGCCCGAGGACCGCCTCGGCATGGGCCTGGTCGCTTCGATGGGCATGGTGGATAACATGCTCTTAAAATCCTACCGGAGTAATAAGGGACCGTTTGTCAATAAAAAACCGGCCCGCGCTCTGGCGGAAGAGCTTGTGGACCGGCTGAACATCCAGACCGCCGGGGTGGATATGCCGGTGCGGATGATGTCGGGAGGCAATGTGCAGAAGGTGCTGCTCGGCCGGGAGATCCACTCGGGGCCGAATCTGCTGATCGCGGCCTATCCCGTGCGGGGCTTGGATATCCATTCATCTTTTACGATTTATGATCTGCTCAACGAACAGAAGCAGCGGAATGCCGCCGTCATCTTCATCGGAGAGGACCTCGATGTGCTGCTCGAATTGTCCGACCGGATCATGGTGCTCTGCAACGGCCGGATATCCGGCATTGTCGACGCCAAATCCACGGCGAAGAAAGAATTGGGTCTGATGATGACCGGAACCGTGATAAAGGGAGGGACGCCGTCGTGACGGATGCTGCCGAAGGCAAGATTGTCAAAAAAGAAGCGCTCGTGCACATCGCCAAGCGCGCGGAGCTTTCCAACAACAAACGGATGGTCCTCCGCCTGGTGTCCTTGGTGCTGGCCCTGGTCGCGGGGGGGCTTTTCCTGCTCTGCCTGGGGTTCAATCCCCTGAAGATTTACGGGACGATGATCCGGGGCTGCTTCCGCAGCCCGATGGCGATCCAGGGAACCATGCTGGTGATCATCCCGCTGCTCATCACGTCCCTGGGCGTGACCCTGGCCTTCAAAATGCGGTTCTGGAACATCGGGGCCGAAGGACAGATCATCATGGGCGCCATCTTCGCCTCCTATTTTGCGCTGTTTCATGCGGGCTGGCCTCATCCTGTGCTGATTTTCGTCATGTTCATCGCGGGGGCGCTCGGCGGAGGTCTCTGGGGTCTGCTTCCCGCCTTTTTCAAGGTCAAATTCGGGGCGAACGAAACCCTGTTCACTCTTATGCTCAATTATATCGCCCTGCACTGCGTCACCTTCCTGCGGGACGGTCCGTGGGCCGATCCCAATTCCTCGGGCTTCCCGAAAATCGCCCGCTTTGCGGATAACGCGACGCTTGACCGGGTGTTCGGTGTGCACATCGGCTGGATCATCGCGCTGGTGCTGGTGATTGTCGTGTTCGTGTATATGAAATACACCAAACAGGGCTATGAGATCAGCGTCGTGGGTGAAAGTCAGGCCACCGCCGCCTATGCGGGAATGAACGTCAAGAAGATCGTCCTGCGGACCATGTTTTTCAGCGGCGCCGTTGCCGGCATCGCGGGTATGGTGCAGGCGACGGGGGCGAATAAGACCTTGGCTGCGGGCGTTGCGGGAGGGGTTGGGTTCACCGCCATCATCGTCGCGTGGCTGGGGCAGCTGAATCCCTTTGGCATCCTGCTGGTTTCGTCTCTTTTTGGGATTTTGGAAAAAGGCAGCTCGGTTGTGGAATCTACCTACCAGCTCTCCAAGGATTCCTCCGATATCCTGCAGGGGATCATCCTCTTTTTCGTTCTCGGAGCCGAGTTCTTTATCCGTTACCGCTTTGTTCTGCGCAAACGGCAGAAGCCGGAGCCGGAGAAGGGAGGAGACGCGTAATGGAAACGTGGATTCTCTTTTTAGTCAAGGCCTTCAGTTCGGGTACCCCGATTCTGTTCGGCACGCTCGGAGAGATCGTCAACGAAAAGTCGGGACACCTGAATCTCGGCGTCCAGGGAATGATGGCGATCGGCGGCTGTGCGGGATTTTTGACAGGGTACTACACAAACAACCTGCTGTTGGCTCTGCTTGCGGCGTTTGTGGGGGGGATGCTGAGTTCCCTGATTTACGCTTTCCTGACGGTGACCCTGATGGCCAACCAGAACGTCACGGGTCTGTCGCTGACCATCTTTGGGGTGGGCCTCGCCAACTTTATCGGTAAATTCGTGCTGAGTAAGACTGAAAAAGGCACGCTGAAACTGCCGGAAGGGATTGCGGGTCAGCTGGCGGACATCCGCTTCCCGTTTCTGAAGGAGATTCCCGGTGTCGGCCCTTGGCTGTATACGCTGTTTTCCTTCAATATCTTCATTTATTTGGCGATTGCCGTCGCCATCCTGCTGTCGATCTATATCCACCGCACCAGGATGGGGCGGAACCTGCGGGCCATTGGGGAAAATCCTGCCGCCGCGGATGCGGCCGGGATCCATGTCACCCGGATGAAATATATTCATCTGCTGCTCGGCGGCGGCATCTGCGGTCTTGGCGGCGCCTACGCCTCCATGATCATCGGCAACGGTGTCTGGATCAGCGATTTCGTCGGAGATCTCGGCTGGATCGCGCTGGCGCTGGTGATTTTTGCGGCGTGGAGTCCGGGAAAAGCGGTGCTCGGTTCCTTCCTTTTCGGGGCGCTGCGGGTGCTGCGGTTCTATTTGTCGTCGCTCATTCTGGTCTTTGCGGACCTGTTTCCGGGCATCCGGGGCCCCATCGAAAGCCTTGCGAGCGGCGTGCAGAGCATTCCGGGAGCCTTCTACGACATGCTGCCTTTCTTCATGACCGCTCTGGTGCTGGTGGTCACCTCCATGCGCAAATCGCGTGAGGGTCTCCAGCCCGCGAGCTGCGGTATCAACTATTTCCGTGAGGAGCGGTAATCGGTACCCGGACAGACCAA
>CABQAA010000047.1 GCA_902461995.1 uncultured Oscillospiraceae bacterium
CCGAAAAGACGGTATGAAAAAGGGACGAACAACCGCAGCTGTTCGTCCCAAAAGATATCTGTACACACCCGTTGCCGAGCGCTTTTTATTCCTGGCGCTTCCGGAAAAGGCCGAGGATATCGGTGTAATCGTCGTCCTCTGTGGCGGACGAGGTCACCTGACCGGGCGCGACCACCGTGCCGTCCTTGGCTTTATAGGATCCGTCGTTGACGAACCCGGTTGCAATAACCGTCACGCAGATTTCATCGTCCATCGACTCATCAAACGCCGCGCCCCAGATGATGGTCGCATCGGGATGGGCCGCACGCGAAATCATGGACGACGCGGTCTCCACATCCTCGAGGTCGATGTCGGGGGAGGACGTGATGTTGATGATGACGCCGCGAGCGCCGTCGATTGTGGTTTCCAGCAGCGGACTCGCGATCGCCGCCTCGGCAGCGGCTTCGGCTTTTTCCTTGCCGCCCGCGCGTCCGAGACCCATATGGGCGTAACCCGCATCTTTCATGACGGCGGTCACATCGGCAAAGTCCAGGTTGACCAGGCCGGGAATTTTGATCAGCTGGGAAATGGACTGCACGCCCTGACGCAGCACATCGTCCGCCACTTCAAAGGCGTTGGCCAGCGTGATGCGCTGTTCCGACACCATTTTCAAACGCTCGTTCGGGATGACCACCAGGCTGTCGACATGCTCCCGCAGGGCGGCGATACCGGTTTCAGCCTGCTCCATCCGGCGACGGCCTTCAAAGGAAAACGGCTTGGTCACGATACCGACGGTGAGGATGCCGAGATCGCGGGCAATTTCCGCAACCACCGGGGCCGCACCCGTGCCCGTGCCGCCTCCCATACCGGCTGTGATAAATACCATATCTGTGCCTTTGAGAGCGGCCGTGATTTCCTCGCGGCTCTCTTCCGCGGCGCGCTGCCCCTTTTCAGGATTGGCGCCGGCGCCCATACCGTGGGTGAGCTTTTCGCCGATCTGAATTTTCTGCGTTGCCTGGGAGCGGTACAGCGCCTGCCGGTCGGTGTTGATGGAGACGAACTCCACCCCCTGCACCCCGGCGACCACCATCCGGTTGACGGCGTTGCCGCCGCCGCCGCCGACGCCGACCACCTTGATTTGAACACCGTCGACAAACTCATTATCGAACTGAAAGCTCATGAAACTTCCTCCCACGCTTTTATATTCCTTGCGGTGCCGCCCGTACCGGCTCCCGCGATATTCTCATACGGTGAACACACACTATATGTAATAAGTATACCTTTTTTATTCTAACACGGCCATCTCTGAAATTCAACCGATATTTTCATTTTTTACTCGGATAAATTCCGCTTGAAGTCAGGAAATTCCTGGTAATTCGCGCCGGTTTTACAAAGGCGGCGCCGCTTATGCGGCGGGATTGGAGGAGGGGTCAGAAGAAGGATCAGACGAGGGATCGGATGACGTGTCGGAATTGAAAATGATCATGGGACTGGTCACGCTGGGATCGGCATACATCCGGATATCCAGTTCCCCCCTGGCCGTGACGCCGTGACGCCGATGGACAACCGGAAGGGATGTGACCGCCACCCGCACCTCATAGGTCAGATTGGAGTCGTTTCCAAGCAAGATGGTGATCTGATTTTTCCAGTCGAGGCGGATATCGGTCTTGTCGGTCAGATCGATCACCCCAACCCCGTCGAGTCCCGCGCTTGCAAAGGCTTCGCGGAGTTCCAGAACAATCGCCAGGCTCCGCTCATCCAAAACCGTCTTGCCGAGTTCCGCGGTAAGCGGTGTCACGCCTTTGATGTAGAGATACCGAAAGGGGCGCTCGCTCTCAACCGGCAGCGCTTCCAGGCCGCGGCCGTCCTTCCCCACCACAACCCAATTTCCTCCGGCGTATATCGCGCCGATTGGTTCGGTTTCGGTGACTTTTATCTGGATATTGTCAAAAGACGTGCTGGAAATCTCGACCGTTTCAATATAGGGAAACGCCGCCTGCACTTTCTCCGCGGCCGACCGTTTGTTAACCGAAAAAACGCTCTGTCCGATCCGGATGCCGCTGATCCCCGCAATCGAGTCTTTGGAATAACGGGTCTCCCCCTCGACGGTCACGGATTTGACACCGAATACGGCCGTTTTATCTTCCGACGGCGCAGCTGTCCGGTCATAATTCAGATTGACGATGATCATCACCACCAGGGCGACCGACACCGCGACAATGGCCAGGAACAGCGCCATCACCACATGAAAGCGGCTTCTTCTCTTTTTTTTTCGACCGGATCTGGACGCCGGGTCCGGACTCGTATGTACATCCTGTTTCATCTTGTTCCTCGCTTTGCAGGTAGCTATATCAATCCTCGCGGCGGATCACGGCTCCGGTGCCCGCCAAGCCCTCCACGAGTGCTTCATAGCCCCGGTCGATATGGTGCAGGGCGGTCACGGCGGTTTCTCCTTCGGCCGCCAGGCCCGCCAGGACCAAAGCGGCTCCGCCGCGTAGATCGGTGCATTCCACGGACGCTCCGGACA
Source organism: uncultured Oscillospiraceae bacterium (assembly GCA_902461995.1). Taxonomy (GTDB): domain Bacteria; phylum Bacillota; class Clostridia; order Oscillospirales; family Acutalibacteraceae; genus UMGS1623. Next base: position 2,507 of record CABQAA010000047.1, read on the forward strand.
GGAGCGGCACCCCTTCGACGACCGCAACGCGGCCTTCCACTTTGATTTTTGCGCCGAGGCGCATCAGCTCACCCGCGTGTTTATACCGGCTTTCGAATATGTTTTCAATAAAAACGCTGGTGCCGTCCGCCACACAGGCCATGGCCATGAGCAGCGCCTGGGAATCGGTCGGAAAGCCCGGATAGGGCATGGTCCGGATGGTGCGCACTCGCCGCAGGCGTGCCGGAGCGCTGATGAGCAGTTCATTTTTCCAGCTGTTGATCTGACAGCCCATTTCCTCAAAAGCGGGAAAAACCGGTGCCACATGGGCGGGTTCCGCCTCTTTAATCACCAGAGAACCGCCCGTCATGGCGGCAGCCGCCATATAGGTGGCGGTTTCGATACGGTCGGGGATCACCCGGTGGCAGCAGGCACGCAGACGATCCACCCCTTCGATGACGATCGTCCCCTCGCCCGCCCCCTGGATCCGGGCGCCGCAGCTGTTGAGGAACGCACAAAGATCTTCGATTTCCGGCTCTCTTGCCGCGTTGAGAATCGTCGTGGTTCCCGTGGCTGTGGCGGCTGCCAGCAAAATATTTTCCGTGGCACCGACACTGGGAAACGCGAGCGAAATGGCGCAGCCCTTCAGTTTGTCCTTGACCCGGCAGCGAAGCTGCCCCCGTTCTTCCTCAATGACCATACCGAGCTGGCGCAGAGCCGCCAGATGAAGGTCAATCGGCCGGGGGCCAAGCTCACATCCCCCGGGGAACGAAAGCACCGCAGCCCCCGTTTTGGCAGCGATAGCTCCTAAAAATACAATGGAGGAGCGCATTTCCCGCATCAGGTCATCGGGGATATCGCTGCCGGAGAGTCCGGTGTTGTCCACCAGAATCCGATGCCCTTCCCGTGTGATTTTACAGCCCAAATGGCGGAGGATCGCTACTGAGGCATCCACGTCGGACAGTCCCGGACAATTCTGAATTTCGGAAACACCGTCCGCCATCAGCGAGGCAGCCAGAATCGGCAGCGCGCTGTTTTTGGCGCCATGGATCGCAACAGCGCCGCTGAGCCGGCGGCATCCTTCTATGATGAGCTTTGACATCGACCGCACCCCTTTGCAATAAAATACCCTACGGAATTATCCACAGAGCATCCTATGCAAAGGAAACGGGTCGGGTGAGATTCTTACCGGCCGAGCACTTGTCGGATCACGTCGAAAATCCGGTCGGCGGCGTCAAACACCGCCGCCTGTCCAGCGGATTCCCCCATTTTTTCCAGATTTTGCGGGGAAAACACCATCTCTTGTATGGTATCCCATAAGCGGGATTCTGTCAAATCTTTTTCCTCAATGCAGACGGCCGCGCCCCGGTCGGCGAGCGCCTTGGCGTTGTAAAACTGATGATTCTCCGCCACATAGGGGGACGGGACCAGAATGGCCGGTTTTTTCATCACCGGCAGCTCACTCATCGTCATGGCGCCGCACCGACAAATCACCAGATCGGCCGCCGCCATGCAGCGGGGCATGTCGTCGATATAATCCCGCACCCGCACATGGATATCGTCGGTCAGGACCCCCTTTTCCTGCAGCAGGATCTGCGCTTTGTCCCAGTTTTCGCCCCGGCCCGTGCCGACCATAAACTGCAGCTTTCCTTCCTTCTGATTGCGGGACAGAACACCGATGACCGCTTCATTGAGCGGCGCGGCACCGAGACTGCCGCCATAGGACAGGATCAGCGGCCGGTCGTCCAGGCCCAGTTCGCGGCGGGCCTGCTGTTTATCCACCAGCAGGAAATCCCGCCGCAGCGGGTTGCCGGTGACGATCACATTCGCGTCCTCCGGCAGGTATTTCCGGGCGCTTTCGTCGCAGATCAGGACGGCCTTGGCCATTTTGGCCAGCATTTTCACCGTCACGCCTGGATAGGCATTGGATTCGTGAACCACCACCGGAATGCCCATTTTAGCCGCCTTGCGCAGGACCGGCCCGCAGACGTATCCGCCCGTGCCGATCGCGATATCGGGCCGGAATTCCTTGAGTATCCGGGAAGAGGCGGTTCCGGCTGTCACGGCGTGGATCGCAGCCGAAACGTTCCGCCCCACGTTTTTGACGCTGAGCTTCCGCTGAAATCCCCGCACATCCACCGTTTTCAGAGGGTATCCGGCCGCGGGAACCAGCTTGGTCTCCATCCGGCCTTTGGCCCCCACAAACAGGATCTCCGCATCGGGCCATTTTTCCCGTATCGTCGCCGCGATGGCCAGGGCGGGATTGATATGTCCAGCTGTACCGCCCCCAGTCATGAGTATGCGCATCGTCATTCCTTCTTTCTTGCCTTCAGTTGGTAAAGTGTGATTCAAAAACCATCCGAATCCTCGAAGCGCAGCCTTCCTATATAGGTCGATACAGGCGGCTTCATACGAGCCGATTTGTAAAAATGCAACCGGTCCCAACAAGGCTGGAACCTATGGAATCAACGCCGGTCCTTGCTGCGCAACCGCCCGACTAAATGGGGCCGGGGTCCACCCGCGGCGCTTCTTTGCCTTATTATTTCGTGAATCAGATTGAGATATGGCGTCCGGCCCGGGAACCGCTCCCTCAGCAAATGAGAAGCATTTACAGCATAGTTGTCGTAATCGGCGGCGCCCGGCCTAATCCGCATGAGGGGGCTGCCACCTATCGATTTCCGGGAGACAGAGGTGAGGCCGTTTTATGTTTCGGTATTGTTTCGCAAAAAGGGCGGACGGAGGATTTCCCCGTCTGCCCCTTATGAAATTCCCGCCGGATGTATTGGGCGGAAACGGTGCTTCATCCGAATGCTCGGACCGTTACCCGCTGCCGCGCCCGCTTTTTTTCATATGCCGGGATATCGATAGCACGATGCCCATCTGGGCGAGCAGCATGACGAGGGAGGTGCCCCCGTAACTGAAAAACGGCAGACTGATCCCGGTATTGGGAATGGTGTTGGTCACCACCGCCATATTGAAGACCACCTGGATCCCGACCTGCGCGGTCAGTCCGATGGCGAGCATAGAACCGAATTTGTCCGGCGCCTTCATGCCGATCATGAATCCCCGCCAGACCAGCAGGGCGAACAGGACGATGATGATGACCGCCCCGATGAACCCGAGTTCTTCACAGACAATGGCGAAAATGAAATCGTTTTGCGGTTCGGGCAGGAACAGATGCTTCTGCCGGGAATTGCCGAGTCCCTGCCCCATCAACCCCCCCGAGCCGATCGCGTAGAGGGACTGGACAGTCTGCCACGCCATATCCTTACCGGCCTTGCTGGCCGAAAAGACGGCGAAGGGATCGAGCCACACATCGATGCGTTCCCGCTCATAGCCTTTGAAAAAGATTAAAAACGCCGCAGCCGCACCGCCCCCGCCGATGGTCACCAGCAGATAGATCAGACGGGTGCCGCCCACGTACATCAGCACCAGGCCGATGAACAGGAGCAGCATGGTCCCCGACAGATGGGGCTCCTTAAAGACCAGGGCGCAGGTCACGCCGAGAATCGCGATGAAGGGGAGAAAACCTCTCAAAAAGGTTTTCATATTCTTATGGTTGAGAGAAATCAGGTGGGCAAAGAGCAAAATCAGGCCGAATTTGGCAACCTCGGAGGGCTGAAACTGACCGATACCGGGAATCCGGATCCAACGGTGAACGTTCTGAATCGCCGGCAGGAACAGCACCAGCACCAGCAGCCCCCAGGCGACAATCATGATCGGAATGGCCAGGCGGTGGAGGACATGGTAGTCCACAATCGACACAAGCAGCATGATCCCCACGCCGAGGACGGCAAAAAACAGCTGACGCTTGATGAAATAATAGCTGTCCTGCTCATACCAGTAGTACGCGTAGGCGTAGCTCGCCGAAAACAGGCTGATCAGTCCCACCACGAGCACCAGCATCAGCAGGATGAAGAACGGCATGTCGAATCCGGAGGACAGAGAGAAAAGCCTCATTTTTTTCTGCGGCGGCTTGACGGCGCCTTCTGGCGCTTGCAGTGAAGCGGCTTTCTGCGACACGGCTTTTCCCTCCTTCCCGGGCTGTCCGGCACCGCATTCTGCCAAAAGGCCGGACGGCGCACGATACTAGTGTATTACATCTTTCTCCCGAATATACGGGGGATTTCACAGAAACATGAGCAGTGCGGCGATGCCGCAGCCGAGGAGCGTCACAACGGAAAACACCACGACGATCTTATTTTCGCTCCATCCGCACATTTCGAAATGATGGTGCAGCGGACTCATTTTGAACAGACGCTTGCCGTGGGTGATCTTGAAATAGGTGACCTGCAGCATGACGGAGAGCGTTTCAGCGATGTAGATCAGTCCCACCGGCACGAGCAGAATGGGCTGGTTGATCCCAAAGGCCAGCGCCGCCAGCGCGCCGCCGAGGAACAAAGACCCCGTATCCCCCATAAACACCTTGGCCGGATGGAGATTCCACAGCAGAAAGCCCGCGATAGCGCCCGCCACAGCGGCGGCCGTAAGGCCCTGCCCGATATACTGGCCGCTGACGGTGAGGAAAAACAGACAGGCAATCAGGCTGACGGAGCCGCACAGCCCGTCAATTCCATCGGTGAGGTTGACCGCATTAAGCGCGGCGACAACCACAAACACCGCAAACGGGATGAACCAGATGCCGAAATCCACCAAACCGAGAAACGGGACATTCACCGCCGTGCCTCCGGACATGTACACGGAAACCGCATATCCCGCACCTACCAGCAGCTGCGCGAGAAGCTTCTGGATGCTGGTCAGGCCCAGGTTGCGCTTTTTGACCACCTTGATGTAATCGTCTAGAAACCCGATGCCGCCGCTGCAAAGCGCCAGTAGCACCCCCGCCACCAATTTGGTTTTGGCCGCGTCGCTCCAGGAATCGGAGAACAGCTTGATCGGCAGAAACAGCTGGCTGATGATCACCGCCGCCGCCAGAGTGACGGCGGACGCCAGAATGAAAATCAGCCCGCCCATCGTCGGAGTGCCCTGCTTGCTCTTATGCCAGGCGGGACCCTCGTCCCGGATGGTCTGGCCAAACTTCAGCCGATGGAGCACCGGGATGAGGAGTTTCCCCAGCAGGGCCGACAGAAAAAACGACACAAGCGCCGTTCCCGTCAGCAGAATCAGGGTGGTCGTATCCATGATGAACACTCATTCCTTTCAAAAACCGGATCGAGCGCCGGTTTTGGCGAAGGTTAGTCCCCCAGCCGCGCAGGGGCGGATTCTAGTTCTCTTTTTCTCCGGCCAGGGCCTCGGCCACAACCTCCCGCTCATCCAGATGGATGATGCCGTCGTGCAGAACCTGATACGTTTCATGGCCCTTGCCCGCGAGGAGGATCGTATCGCCGGGTTTGGCGTGACGGATAGCCCAATGGATCGCCTCCACCCGGTTGACCACGACTGTATAAGGGGTTTTGGTTCCTCCCAGTCCCCCTAGGATATCATCGATGATCGCCTGGGGATCCTCACTGCGGGGATTATCCGACGTCACCACCAGATAATCGGACAGGCCCGCCGCCGCGGCCCCCATCTTGGGCCGTTTGGTCTTATCCCGGTCCCCGCCGCAGCCGAACAGCGTGACGAGGCGGCCGGTTTTGCACTCCCGCAGAGCCCCGCAGATCTTTTCAAGGCCGTCCGGGGTGTGCGCGTAGTCGATGACGACGGTGAAATCCCGTCCGGTCGGCACCACTTCAGCCCGGCCCTTGACTCCAGCCGCTTTGCCCAGCGCCTCCACCACCGGCTGGAAGGGCAAACCGAGTGTCAGCGCACAGGCCGCGGCGCCCAGGGCGTTATAGACGGAAAAGCTCCCGGGCATCGCCAGCCGAACCCGGCCGATGACCCCGGTGCCCACCAATTCGAAATCCACCCCGTCCGGCCGGTGCCGGATGTTCCGGGCCGTGTAATCCGCGGCATCGTTTCCGGCCGAAAATGTGACCGTATCGCAGGTGAGCCCTTCCCGCATTTGGTCGAACCAGGCGTCGTCCTGATTGAGTATAGCCGTTTTACACAGAGAAAAGAGGCGCTTTTTGGCGGCCAGGTAGTTTTCCATGGTGCCGTGATAATCCAGATGATCCTGGGTGAGATTGGTAAAGATGGCGGCGTCGAAGGAGCAGCCCTCCACCCGGTCCTGATCGAGGGCGTGGGAGGAGACTTCCATCACGGCATAGCCGCACCCCTCGGCCACCATCAGGGAGAGCATGCTCTGCAGATCGTAAGGATCGGGTGTGGTATGGCCCGCGGCCAGCACCCGTTCCCCGATCATGTTCTGAATGGTGCCGATCAGGCCCACTTTTTCCCCGCAGGACTCCAAGATCGTCTTGAGCAGATAGGTGGTGGAAGTTTTACCGTTGGTGCCCGTCACTCCGATCATATGCAGACGCCGAGCCGGATTGCCGAACCAGTTGGCACACATCCGGGCCCAGGCTTTCCGCCCCGACTCCACAGGGATCTGGCAGACGCCTTCCAGGCCGTCCAGCTCCACCGGATGCTCGACGATGAGCGCCGCGGCCCCGTTATCCGCCGCCTGCCTGGCATAGGCGTGGCCGTCCACCGCCGTGCCGCTGATGCAGACAAAGGCAAAGCCCGGCTCCACCCTGCGCGAATCGCAGCTGATGCCTAGGATATCCAGTTGTTCCGGGTAAGGAACCGGCCGGCAGCCGGTTCCGTTCATCAGCTCGCGTAATTTCATAGGAATTCCCATCCTTTCGCATTTGCTGGGGTGTTCGGGGGTGTCCTGCGGTCTGTATAAGGAACCGCTCCCGTCCGGCGGGTCAACTTCCCGTCTAAAGAAAGCCTCGGCTATTTTCCTGCCGCTTATACGGCGGACAAAGCGCGGCCGGGCTATTCCACCGTGTCCTGATAGAGCACTTCGACACGCACCACCGTTCCGGGCGGCGTCTCGACGGCCGCCTCGACCGACTGGGTCCGGATCACTGCCTGCCCGTCCCGGTCGTCCAGACCCGCGATCGACAGGTTGAGGCCCGCACTGACAGCGGCATTGTTGGCTTCCGCCAGCGTCATGCCGACGAAGTTCGGCACGAGTACATTTTCACTGCCGTCGCCGCCCTCGGTGTAGAGGACGACGGTTCCATTCTTCGGGATGGCTGCACCGGCTCCGGGCACCTGCCGGAGGACCTCGCCGCCGCTGCCGACGATCTTCGCCTGCAGCTGCGCACTCTGGAGTTTGTTCTCTGCGGCAGATACCGTCCCGCCGGTCACGTCGGGGGCTACCCGGTTCATCGCCGCGATCTCTTCGTCGGTATACCGGGGTTCCACCCCGAGGTAAGGCAGCGCTTCGGAGAGGATCTTCTGCGCGACCGGAGCGGAGAGCTGTCCGCCGTAGCGGATCGTCGTCTGCGGTTCGTCGATCAGGACGAGGACCGCCAGACGGGGATCATAGGACGGGGCAAATCCGCCGAAAGAGGCCACCACGTTTTTACGGGCACCCTCCCCCGCCGCCTGGTCGGTTTTCACGGAGGTTCCGGTCTTGCCGGCCACGTGGTAGCCGGGGACATAGGCGTTTTTCGCGCCGATTTCCACGACGCCCTCCATCATAGCGGCCATCCGCTTGGCGGTATCCTCCGAGATGACGGTCCGGCGCACAGTCGGCTGGATGTCCTCGATGACGCTGCCGTTTTCATCCAGAACCTGCCGCACGACATAGGGCTTCATCAGCTTGCCGCCGTTCGCGACGCAGGAGAGGCCGGTGATCATCTGGATGGGGGTGACTTTGAAGGTCTGGCCAATAGCGGAGGTCGCGACATCGACCGGTTTGATGGTTTCTTCCACATGGTAGAGGGTGGGGGTAACCCGGGCCTCCCCCAGCATATCGATGCCGGTGGGCTCAGTAAACCCGAACGCGGCATGGTACTGGCAGAACAGATGGCCTCCGATCATCCCGCCGAGCGTCATGAACGCCGGGTTGCAGGAATGGGCGATGGCCTCGGCAAAGGACTGATCTCCGTGGCTGCGGGGATAGACGTGGCATTTCATCGGCTTGACACCGGGCATGGTGTAGGTGCCGCGGCAGAAGAAATGGGTGTTCTCGGTCACCAGGCCTTCCTGCACGCCCGTTGACGCCGTGAACACCTTGAAAACCGAACCCGGCTCATAGAACTCGGAAATGGGTTTGTTCTTCCACTGCTTCTGCAGGGCCTCCAGCACGGCG
>CABQAA010000048.1 GCA_902461995.1 uncultured Oscillospiraceae bacterium
AAACCCTATTCCGTCATTCTGTTCGACGAGGTGGAAAAGGCCCATCCGGATGTGTTTAATATTCTGCTGCAGGTGTTGGACGACGGGCGGATCACCGATTCCCAGGGCCGGACGGTGGACTTCAAGAACACCATCATCATCCTGACGTCCAATCTGGGGTCCCAGATCCTGCTCGACGGCATCGATGCGGGCGGCGCCATCACCGAAGAGGCAAGGCAGGAGGTGGAACGGCTTCTCGCCCGCTCGTTCCGGCCTGAGTTTCTCAATCGCCTGGACGAAATCGTGTTTTATAAGCCGCTGACCAAGGCGGATATCACCCGGATCATCGATCTGCTGATCGCGGGGCTCAACAAACGCCTGGCGGATCAGCAGCTGCGCTGCGATGTCACACCTGCTGCCAAAGCCCGGATCGCGGACGAAGGATATGATCCGGCTTATGGCGCCCGGCCGCTCCGCCGGTATATCCAGCGGCATGTGGAGACCCTCCTCAGCCGTAAAATCGTGGAAGGGGATCTGCAGCCCGGCACGGTTCTGACGGTGGATACCCGGGAGGATACCCAGGGCAGTGGTCTGACCGTCGCCGTCTCCGCCGGCCCCGGACGCCTGCCCACACCCTGAGGCCGGCGGAACGCGGCCGATAAGCGATTCTGTAAAAGGCAGACGTCGTGCCGTGATGTTTCTGACGGAAAAAGCAAAAACCCTGACAGGGCAGCCTTCCTTTCGGATGGCTGCCCTTTTTTATGCTTTCTTTAACGTCAAAGACTCTCCGGTTCAACCAGGGAGTGGAAAAGAATCCTTGCAGGTAGTGGGGTGTGTGATGCAGGAATAAAATGCGATGTCCCCACACGTTTATCCGTGGTTTTGATTTCGGATATTCACTTTTACGCACATATATGGAGGTGTGTAAAATCTCATTGATTTTCTCAGATTCGCGTTCCGCGTCCTAAAAACCATGCCTAACTTTACCTTTCATGCGATACAAATGCGATAGTCCGTCTCTTTTATCCCGTTCTCCGCATCCAAATGCAGCGGCTTGGATCAAGACGGAAGTAGACGGCATGTGTTGCAAGTCAATCTCAAAAAAATTCCTGTAAAAATGTGAATTTCCCTTTGCTTTTTGCAGCTGTTATGCTATACTTTCTAAAAATAAACGAGGAAAACGGAAGAATCTCGTTGAGATTGTCAAAAGGTGTTTCTGGGAGAGTGATATTGGCATGGATACAGAGCAGGGCCAGGAGAAAACCGTGGGGAAAAAGATCTTCATTGTGCTTGTCTTCGCCGTGTTGTCGGTGCTGGCGGCCGCGGCGCCCCTGACCATGAAACTGGAGGAAAAGGGGATCATTGAGGCAGCTGCGGCAGGGATGGATTTGGGAGAGCCGCCGTTTCACACCGGCTTCCTGTCTGGGGCGCTTAACAGTATCGAGCGGTTCAAATGGAGTGTAAAGAACGCCTATACGAATTATATGCCGGGCTATTCGGAGATGGTGGTTACCTATAACGAGTTCCTGCAAAATCTCAATAAGCCGTTGGAGTTTCTCAAAACCTCCGAGGTCGATTATCCGTTGATCACGCCGCCGGAGGAAGAGGATCCCATGATCCCGCCCGACAGCAGCACCTCCGTTCGTCCGCCGGAATCCAGCGACCCGGACACGTCGGGCGACAGCAGCACATCCGGCCGTCCGCCGGAATCCAGCGACCCGGACGCGTCGGCCGACAGCAGCACATCCAGCCGTCCTCAGGAAGCAAGCGATCCTGATACCTCGACCGACAGCAGTACGGAGCCCACCGATCCGCCGCAGCCCCCGGACAAGGCCGTGGCCAGCGTGAAATCCCGGTTTTTGAAGGCGGATTCCGTCCATCGGCATTATCTGGTGAATGTCAAAGATACGCTGGGGAACTCCTATTCCTTTATCGACACGGCATTGACTCTGTCGGACATCCGGAAAGGGGAAGTCGTCCGGAAGCAGGCGGAACACATCAACCGCTTTTACAACAGCGACAAAAACGTGAATTTCTATCTATATGTGGCCAAGCGCATGCAAGACACGGCTTACTATGAAAGCATCATTCCAGACGAGGCATCCACAAAGCCGTATTACGACACCTTTGTGTCTCTGCTCGACCCGGGCATTACCTATGAAGCGTTTGAACTTCCGGATGTTTTCTACCGCCACGATTATGTCTGGAAAACCGATCATCACTGGAATGCCGAGGGTTCCTATGTGGGCTACCGGCAGATCATCGAGATGATGCGCCGCGATACGCCGTCCATCCTGCCGCCGCGGGAGCCGGTGTCCAAGGAGATGATCGAGGGCAGCCGTTTTTACGGCAGCTTTGCGCGCTCCTGTGCGTATGCAACCATATGGGACGATTTCGGCGCCTTTAACTACGGCCTGCCTGCTCACACGATTGCGCCGACATATGATTTTTTACAGACCATGCAGAACCTGAGGAAAAATCCGCCGACGAGAATCAACCAGAACATATATGCTCTCTGTTATCCCTATATCTCCCGCCTCTCCTTCCCGGAAAACCACACCGGGCGCAATCTGCTGGTGATCGGTGACAGCTATGCGAAGGGAATCGCAGAGGCGCTGGGCTCCAGTTTCGACAACACCTATCTGTATTATTTCAACTCCTATTCAGGTCTGGATTACAAAAAGGTGATCCGTGACAATCAAATCACGGATGTGCTCTTCCTGCAATTCTCCGAGCGGATCGTTTTTGATGCCCTCGGCGATAACCGGTTCAATATGATCAGGACGGGCGGTTAACGATAATCCGCACAGGTTTTATTTCAGGTAAAAGGGTGAGGGGTCAGCATGCTGTTCTCGTCATTGGAGTTTCTCTGTTTTTTCTTTCCCGTGTTTTTTCTGGTCTATTTTCTGGTAAGCCGTCTGTTCAAAAAGGCGGTATGGCCTCGGAACACGGTGCTGCTGGTATTTTCACTGGTATTTTACGCATGGGGAGAGCTGGCCTACTTCTGGCTGCTGGTGCTGTCCATCGGGATCAACTATGTCTTTGCCCTGCTCATCGGCAGGTGTAAGTCCGGTCCCAATACCAAGGGCAGCCGGGCCGGAGCCAAGGCGCTGCTTGCCGGCGATGTGGCGGTCAATCTGGCGCTGCTCGGCGTGTTTAAATACGCCGGTTTGGCCGTCACGACGGTGAATACCGTGTGCGGTACGGCGTTTACCGTGCCGGAAATCGCGCTTCCCATCGGTATCAGCTTTTTTACCTTCCAAATCATGAGCTACGTTATCGATGTCTACCGGGATAAGGTGGCGCCGCAAAAGAACATTTTCATCGTGGCGGTTTATCTGTGCGCGTTTCCGCAGCTCATCGCCGGCCCGATCGTCCGCTATTCGGACATTGAAGAACAACTGGCGAACCGGACGGAAACGACGGAAGGCGTTTATCGCGGGCTGAACCGGTTTATTATAGGCCTGTCCAAAAAGGTAATCATCGCCAACACTTGCGCCGCCCTGTGCGACAGCCTATTTGCCACGGAGATTTCCACGTTCGGCGCCGCCGGTGCATGGATCGGGATCTTGGCGTATACGCTGCAGATCTATTTTGATTTCTCAGGCTACTCGGATATGGCCATCGGCATGGGGCTCATGATGGGGTTTGAATACAAGGAAAACTTCGATCACCCCTATGCCGCAATATCGGTGACCGACTTCTGGCGCCGGTGGCATATCTCCCTGTCCTCTTTCTTCCGGGAATATGTGTACATTCCCATGGGAGGGAATCGTGTTAGCCGCGGTAGATGGGTGTTCAACATCCTGACCGTCTGGATGCTGACCGGCCTCTGGCACGGCGCAAGCTGGAATTTCGTGCTGTGGGGGCTGTATTATGGCGTGCTGCTGCTGCTGGAAAAGACCCTTTACGGCAGACACCTCGAAAAGATCCCGGTACTTAACCATGTGTATACCCTGTTGGCCGTGGTGTGCGGCTGGGTGTTTTTCCGTTTCGAAAGCCTCTCCGGGATCGGGCAGATGTTCAAGGCCCTTGTCGGCGGCTACGGCCTTTTCGGGGTGGAAGGTAACGCGCTGAATATTCTGGGAAGAAGCGGGCTGGATATGCTGTTTGTTCTGGCGTTTGCCGCCGGAATTGCGTTTTCTTTCCCATGGTTCAAAAAGTTCGAGCAGGAAAACCGCCGTATACCGGCTGTGGTGAAAAGCGTCTGTTCGGTGGTGCTGCTGGCTCTGAGTATCATTCTGATCGAAATCGGCGCCTACAACCCCTTTATCTATTTCCGCTTCTGAGACCGGGGCTTTGGCAGGAAACGGCAGCGCCGTCCGTCACCCGGATCCTTTTCCGCTTGTTCAGGGTTTGGATGTCTAGAATATCCTCCGGGCGGATCTTCAGGGCTTTGAGCAGATCGCTCTGCTGCGACTTGGCAGGGGTGCTTTTGCATCCGGCAAGCAAAAAAATTGAAAAAACCAACAGAACAAAACCGACCAATCGCTTCATCAGATTCCCCTCCTCGTTTCCGGTTTCTTAAAATTATCTCTGCCAATATAACATAGAAACAGGGCGCTGTTCTGGTTTTCATTTGTTGGAAAGACTCCGGATGACAGGTGCAGTGAAAAAGCCGCCGTTTAACGGCGGCTTTTTATTAGATCCGATCGTGCCGGGAGAGCTCCTTTAGTTTTCCCTCAAGCCGATTCTGCATGCCCCTCGGCACATAGAGAAGCAGGGCGCTTGCCAGCACGAGATAGAGCACCAGCACCACGCCCATCGTGATCGCCGGACTGGTTTTTCCAAGGATGAGAAACGTCGCAAGGGCAAACAGGATGAGCACCAGCACCACCGTCAGGATGGTCCGGAGCAGAGCGAGACCCGTGAAATACCAGAAGATTTCGGTTCCCTCGCCCGCCTTGTCCTGCAGGGTTCCCTTGAGCAGGGTGGAGAAACGACGGGGCTGTGCCGGACCGTAAAACAGGGTGAATTCATCCCCCTCCAGCTCGCCGCGGAATGTCCTTTCGGAGGGGGAGGCGCGGTCGAGCGCCACGGTTTCTTTGAAATTCTTTTTAAACTGATCGTACGGAATGGCGCTGCTGGTCTGTTTCTTCTTCATCTTCCGGATACACTCCTTTCCAACGGCTGGAGATGGCGGAACAGTTGATGGAAAAGGCAAAAAACGGGATCGTCATGCATACATATCCTTATGGGACCGACAGGGGACATCCGGCTGCCGGATACGCGGTGCGCCTCTATTTTTATTATACCACGTTTGTTTTCGGATGCAAGTTGATGGATCCAATGACCATCCAAGACTTCAAAGAATTTCCAGAAGGGTTATTGACAATAAAAATGGGAAATGCTATAGTTTAGGTGTACTAATACACATAGAACACATAATACGACTTATAAGGAGGTGTGCCATGTTTCAGATTGATCTCCTGTCCCGCAAACCGGTGTATGAGCAGATCATTGACCAGATGGAGCGGTTTGTACTGACGGGACTGATGAAACCCGGCACCCAGCTGCCCTCGGTGCGCAGTCTGTCCATGGAACTCTCCATCAATCCGAACACCATCCAGAAAGCATATTCGGAATTGGATCTGCGCGGCGTGATCTATTCCGTTCCCGGCATCGGCTGTTTTGTTTCGGAAAACGCCGTCGCTTTGCTGGGCGAATACCGGAGGGAGAAGCTCGGCGCATTGGAAAAGCTTCTTCAGGATCTGGCGCTCGCGGGTATCGCCAAAGAGGAAATTCTGCGCTGTGTAGAACACGCGTATGAACCCTATCGGACCGGCCGGACAGAGCCGTGAGAAACCCGTCCACAGCGGGTCGAAGGGAGAAAGCAGCATGATCAAAGCAGAAAATCTCACCAAATCCTTTGGGGATTTTATGGCGCTGAGCAGCATCACCTGCACGATTCCGCAGGGATGCATCTACGGCATGGTCGGCTCCAATGGCGCGGGCAAGTCGACGTTTCTGCGCCTGGTCACCGGGGTGTATAAAGCGGACAAAGGGAAGGTTTCCATCGACGGCATCCCGGTTTTCGACAATCCGCAGGTGAAAAACCAGATGGCCTATGTGCCCGATGAGCTGTATTTTCTTTCGGGGGCGAATATGGACCGGATGGCGGAGCTGTACAGATCGATCTATCCCCGGTTTGACCGGGAACGGTATCGCTCTCTGACGGCGGCCTTCCGGCTGGACCCCCGGAAATCTTTAAACACCTTCTCAAAAGGCATGCGGCGCCAGGCGGCGACCATCCTCGCCGTGTCCACAAGACCGCAGTATATTTTCTTCGACGAAACGTTTGACGGACTCGATCCGGTCATGCGCAATCTTGTGAAAAATCTGATTACCCAGGATGTGTTGGAGCATGAGGCCACCGCCATCATCACCTCCCACTCCCTGCGGGAGCTGGAAGATACCTGTGATCAGCTCGCGTTGCTGCACAAGGGCGGACTGGTACTGGAAAGCGATATTCAAAATCTGAAAACCTCCCTGTTCAAAATCCAAATCGCCTTTTCCAACGACTTCGGCCGGGATTCCTTCGAAGGCATCGATATCCTGCACTTCAGCAAACGCGGATCCGTCGCGAATATGATCGTGCGGGGCGGCCGTGAGGAAACGGTCGGCCGCCTGCAGGCCATGCTCCCCATTCTGCTCGATGTGCTGCCTCTCTCCCTCGAGGAGGTTTTCACTTACGAGATGGAGGCGCTCGGCTATGCGTTCCAGGATGTGCTCGACGCTTGAGGGCACCCCTTCATCGGTTTTCGGACTGGATCAACATCGGAAAGGCAGGGTGAACGATGAAAAAAAGCTGGTTTAGTTTTCGACTGTATCGGGAGGGGCTGCGGCAGCTTCGCCTGATTGGGATCATGGGAATGGTCATTCTGAGCCTGGAGGCGATCCTCATCCCCGTGGGACGGATCGTCAGCATCCGCCAGATGGAACGCTATGCGGAAGGCAGCTACATGTCTAAGGAGCTGGTCAACTTTCTGGAGATGCATCCGCTCCTGGTGCTGTGTTTCTGTGTATTGGCGCCGCTGATGGTGCTGTATCTCTTTCATTTCCTCAATAAACGGAATGCAAGCGATTTTTATCACGCCATTCCCGAAACCCGGCTCTGTCTGTTTATCAGCTTCTTTGCGGCCGTGGTGACCTGGATTCTCGCCATCATCGTGGTGACGTCGTTTATCTCGGTTGCGATATTCTTGTGTTTTCCGGTTTATTTCTCCGTCAATCTTACCAGTGTGCTGGTGATGTGTCTAAACGTTTTTGCCGGTAGCCTGCTGGTGGCGGCGAGTGTGGCCATTGCCATGTGTGTGACGGGAACGGTCTTTACCAATGTGATCGTATCGCTGATGATCATCTTTATCCCGAGGCTCCTTATTTTGATGCTGATCAACAGCGTAACTGCCAATCTCCCGCTGGTTTCCTCGACGGATTTCATCCCGCTGCTCGATGCTCAGTACAACGTCCCGGTGGGAACCGTGCTCTTCATGATGGGGGATGCCGGGGCACTGACACAGTGGCAGAGCGGGGTGTATACCCTGGTGCTGGCTTTGGTGTACGGTGTGTGCGCCGCCCTCCTCTTCCGGGTGCGCAGAAGCGAAGCGGCCGGACAGTCCGCGCCCAACCGCGTCCTGCAGGCGGTTTACCGTTTGGTGCTGTCCATGGTTGTCTGTTCCATCGCATGCTACAGCATATTCGAGGACTCGATCAGCCGGAGCCAGTATGCGGGTTATCATCGGAGCTTTTATGAATATTTGGTGCTGTATGTCATTGCGCTGGTGGTGTTCTTCCTGTACGAGCTGATCACCACCCGCAAATGGAGCAATTTGGTGCGTTCGCTGCCCTCCCTGCTTGTATTGGTGCTGCTCAATGTGGCATTGATAGGGGGGATGACGGGACTCTACCGTTCGGCCCTGTCCTTTTCACCCGCGGCAAACGATATCTCCGCAGTCCGCATTTTGTCCAATGGCCGGAACGGCAGCTATTTCGCGGCACGGACCGAACACATCGACATCACGGATGAAAATGCCAGAACCGTCATCGCCCGGCAGCTGAACACGGCGGTCAAAATCTGCGGACGGTCCCGGAGCGATTACTATCAGTATGTGGAACAGAACACGGTGATGCGGGTGGCTATCCGAAGCCGCGGCATGACCCACGTGCGCAACATCCCTATGCGGGAGGAAGATATCGAGACACTCGCCAAGCCCCTCGCCGACATCGAGCAATACCGCCAGATATACCAGCAGCTTCCCCGTCTGGGTCAGAATTCCACCACGGTCAGCCTCGGGCGGACCGCCCTTGGCGAGGGCGCTATACGTGAACTGTACAACACGATGTGCGATGAAGTGGCGTCCATGCCGTTTGAAACGTGGTACCCGCTGATCTCTTCGCAGAATGATGAATATTATTATGGAAAGTACCCCGCCGATATCGTGCAGAAAAACGGGATGCAGTCGCTTGATGTCCTGCAGATCTCGACCGCGATCGGCACCGACCGGTATTCGTTTTCCATTCCGCTTTACACGGCCCTTGAGAAGAGCTGTAACACCTATCTGAAGCGGTTTAATCAAAACAGCCGGGACCAGAAGAGGGTGATTCTCCAAATGCTTGCCGAAGGCGGCTGGCGGGACGGCGACAGCCTCACCGTGACCGGGTACAACATCCAATTGGGCGGCACTCCGTGGAGAAACACCGTGCTGTATGCGGATATTCTGAAATCCAACAGGGAGAACGCCGCGGCGTTCGCGGACGATCTGCTCACCCATCTGGAAGAGGAACTCGACGTGACAAAACCGCTCTACTATATCGTGATGCAAAAACAGACTGGCAGCGACCGGTACGGCAGCTCGTATACCGAATATTCGGCGTATTTTCAGTCCGATACCGCGGAAATCCCGGCCCTGCTCATGGCGGGTGATTCGACCGATATAATCTATACCTATCCCACGGCGGTTTACAACGGTGCGCAAGTGTCCAGTATTGTGCAGCCGGCGGATTGAAATCATAGGCGGCGGATGGAGCCCTCATCCGCCGCCCGTTTTTTCATAGAGAAAGGACCGGAGATTAGGCTCCTGACGGCGGGGCGGTGTCAAGACGATCGACACGGCGGGAACCCGCCCGTGTCCGTATCTTAGACATCCGGCGGCAACCGGATTTCTGCCTGATCGGGCCGGACAATACGGAATATGGGGAAGACCCGATCCGGAAACGGAGCGGGTCTTCTTTATAGAGGCGGAACCTCTTTTGAACGGATTGGCGGGGGGATGCCCCAAAAAGGCATTGTATGATCTAAGCCGGGCAGAATCTTTCCCATATGTGAAGATTTTTTGTTAAATAATTCCTTAAAAGCAAGAAAAAGGATGTATACGGCTTTGCGGTTTGGCGAAATCTGATGTAGAATGTCAACATCAGTGGAAAGGAGCATTATTATGGAAGATTACAGGCGGGTGCTTGGCGACAATGTTCGGAAACAGCGGGAGCTTCTGCGACTAACACAGGAGGAGCTGGCGCATCGAATCGGCAAGGATCCTGCCTACATCGGACGGGTGGAACGCGGAGCCGTCAACGCAACGATTGACAATATTTTGCAGATCACGCAGGGGCTTCAGGTGGAACCCGCCCAACTCTTCCAAAAAGATCAGCCCGACCGTCTGCGAGACTATATTCCGAATGTGGAACTGAGTTCCCTCGACGCCAAGCAACGGCATATGTCGCTCGTGATTTTAAAGGTGCTGACCATGGTCGTCAACCGGGCGGAGCCAGATGACGGCTATGCCGTACTGCTGCGTGACCGCATGCTGCAGACTGTTCCTTTCACTTCCTATACGATGGTCTCTTCTCACCGCTTAGTCGATCGGCACCGGGTGCAGGTATACGGCATTCAGGCAACACAGCATCGGCTGGACGGCGCTGACCGGCAGCGGGTGATTCCCGAGTTGTCCACCAATCGCGTCGTGGTGGAAAATCTGATCAAACGGCTGAACAATGCATTTGTGCCGTTCGTACAGTTCGAGGAAATTCTGGAAGATTTCGTCGCCGGGGATTATCAGCTGTATCCGGACGGAATGCCAACCTGACCTGCACCCTCCTTTTCACGTTTTTTCACGATTTGCCTGTCCAAATCGGCCGAAATACTGTCAAACCTCCCGCAGGGCGCATACCCTGCTATTGAGGTGATGACAGATGTTTTTTGTTTGTTCCCACGGAGTCAAAATCGCCGTGTATGATCCGAATCCGCATGGGCGGGAAACGGTGCTGCTCATCCATGGCTGGCCCATGACCCACGATCTGTTCGAATACCAGACGAACATGCTGATTCAGGCGGGATACCGTCCCGTTCTGCTGGATCTGCGCGGCTTCGGCAAATCGGATGCCCCGGCACTTGGCTATACATATACCGAAATGGCGGCTGATCTGTACAGCGTGATCCAGACCCTCCATTTGTGCGGTATCACCCTTGTAGGATACGGCATGGGCGGCGGCGTGGCGCTGCGGTATATCCGGCGGTACCACGGATTCGGTGTCAAAAAGCTGATCCTGCTCGCGGCGGGGTCTCCCTGCTGGACCGAACGGTCCGGGTTTCCGTATGGGATGCCGCGTCAAACCGCGACGGAGCTGATCCGCCTGGCCATGGCCGACCGGCCGCAATT
>CABQAA010000049.1 GCA_902461995.1 uncultured Oscillospiraceae bacterium
ACTGTCCTGGCGGATGGTGGTCCGGCTCAAAGGAACCGACCGCGGCATCACGGCCGACGGAGAAGCGATCCGCACCATCGATCGTGTGCGGGCGGGGCAGACGGTCGCGCTTACCTTTCCGGAGGATCAGGTCCGGATCGAAGGCGTGGAGATGCCCCTCGCCATCGTGTACGAGGACGAGCACCTGCTCGTCGTGGATAAGCCGCCCTATCTCGCGGTGCATCCCTCGGCGGGGAAACCCGATCCCACCCTGGCGAACGGCGTGGTCGCGTATTATGAGAAAAAAGGGGAGGCGGCGTCCTTCCGCCCGGTCAATCGGCTGGACCGGAACACGAGCGGGCTGCTGCTCGCCGCCAAGAATCCCCATGTGGCGTTTCGACTGACCCGTGTCCCGCAGAAGGCCTATCTGGCTCTGGTCTTCGGCCGCCTGGAAGGGAAGGGGACCGTCAACGCGCCCATCCGGGTCAAGGAGGGCTGTTGCATCACGCGAGAGGTTGGGGAAGGCGGAAAGGACAGCGTCACTCATTGGCAGGCTTTGGCGTCGGACGGGCAGATCACCCTGCTGCGGCTGCGGCTTGAAACCGGCCGCACCCATCAGATTCGGGTACACATGGCGTATCTCGGCCATCCGCTGGTCGGGGACACCATGTACGGTACGGATGAGACCGTCCTTCCCCGCCATGCCCTGCACTGCTCCGAGATGGCCTTTGCCCATCCGATCACGGGGGAAGCGCTGGCGTTTTCGAGTCCGCTGCCCCCGGATATGGCCGGTCTGCTGAGGGAGCGGGGAATGGAGCGCCCCGGAAACGGGGCCCTTATAGAATGACAAGGTTTTTCTTAAGATTTTCAGAAGGTTCATGACTGAACGACGCGCATGGTGTATAATGTCGATACCGGAATCCAGGGGAGGAATGGACATGCCTGCGATGATCACCCACTACCTGTTCGCTGAACGGGTCTTTTCCAAGCTGAAAAAGGCCGGCGTGACGCCGGAAGATTCGGGCATGGCCGCCGTTGGCGCGCAGGGACCGGATATCTTCTTCTTTCATCGGGTGCTTCCCTGGGAACCCGGGGTCAGCTACGCGAAACAGGGGAGCCTGCTGCATAAAATCAGCCCGGCCAAGCTTTTCGAGGCGTTCCGTGCCGGGATCAACCGGGCGTCCGCGGAGGACCGCGCGGCTATGATCGGGTATGTCGAGGGATTTTTCTGCCATTACGCGCTCGACCGCGCCGTGCATCCGTTCGTTTACTATTGGCAGGAAGAACTGCGCCGGGAGCAGCCGGGCTACGGCACGACTCCGCATCAGTACCATTTCCGGATTGAAAGCGCGCTCGATACCATCACTCTTCGGCGGGAAACCGGCCGGCTGGTTCGGGATTTCAAGCTCGCGGCCGTGATTCCGGCCGGGGCTGACAAGGGAACATCGGCGCTGGGGCGTCTCTATCAGCCCGTTTTTGCCCGCCTGCTTGGCCGTCCGGAGGCAAAGGCGGAGCATATCGCCAAGGCTCCGGGGGATATGCGTCATGCGGTGTCCCTGATGACCGATCGGTCTTTGATAAAACGCCGCCTTCTGCTGGCGCCGGTGGAAAAGCTGGCGCATAAAGGGGCGTTCGCCACTTCCCTGCTGAGGCCGGAGAACACCACCGATTGGGATTACGCCAACGAGAGCCATACCCGGTGGACCAACCCGTTTGATAAGGCCTATGAGAGCACCGACAGCTTTTTTGAGCTGTATGATCTGGCCGCCTGCGAGGCGACCGATATGATTCTCGCATTCCTGGATGCCCTGCCAGACGGCGCGGCCATGGCGGACATCACCCAGGACCGGGGATTTGCGAGCGATCTGCCTGGTGTTTATGAAGTGCGCCTGTAAAAGGCGGCAAAGGAGAGGAACGCATGAAACGCATAGCGAGCTTTGAAGTGGATCACACCATCCTGACTCCCGGTATGTACCTGTCCCGGGTGGACGGGGATGTCATAACATACGATCTGCGCTTTGTCCGCCCGAACACTCCGCCGTTTCTCTCCACCTCCTCCATGCACACCATTGAGCATCTGTTTGCCACATTTGTGCGCAACAGCGCGCTGGCCGACGGGGTAATCTATTTCGGCCCCATGGGCTGCCGCACGGGGTTCTATTTCCTCACCAGAGGCCTGTCCCATGAACAGGCGATCAAGCTGACCAAGGAGGCCCTCTCTTTTATCGAAGGATATGAGGGGGCGATTCCCGGAACGACGCCCGCCGAATGCGGCAACTACCGGGAGCACGATCTGGCGGCCGCCCGGAAGGACGCCGCCGGTCTCAGGAAGATCCTGGACAGCTGGACGGAGGAAGCCCTTTCCTATTCGACAAAATAGTGTTGTGCATTATTTCCTTAAAGTTTACTCTTTGTTGAGAAAATACTAACAAATCACGACAAACATCTTGAAAAAGGGTTGCAAGTTTGTAACAACTGAGTATAATAGTACTTAAGTTGTTACAAACTTGTAATCCTTTTCGCCGTATTTACAGCCAGGACAGGCTCCTGGTTTTCCGATTCATGACGAGATTAAGGCCCCTCCGCATCGGGCCGGACCCTGAATGTAAGGAAGTGTACTTCTTTTTTATGATGACTTTTAGCAAACAGCGGTTCGCCGACGCCGCACATAAATGGAATAGAGTTTGCAGAACGATCGCTTCCGCTGCGTTCCGGTTTATCACCGGCACGGTTCCGGCAGCGATGGGCAAGGCGCTCTTCGCCGTATACGTGATCTGCTACGCGGTCGGTATTCACACGCTGCGGGTGGGAAAACGAACCGGCCGCTTGATGGTCCGAGCTCTGCGTCCGGTGGGACGGTTCGCTTTTCGGGTGCTGGACCGTCTGGTGCTGTGCCATCTGCGCGCCATGCGTCGGGAACTCGGCCGGATGCGCGAGGGCTTTGCCATCGCCGGACAGCGGCTGAAAACGGCCTACCGCCGTCATCCCCTCCTGGTTGTTCCGCAGGCGCTTTACCTGCCTGTGCAGGGCATTCGCCGTCACCGCAAGGCAGTGGTTAGCGCCGCCAATCTGCTGGCCCCTGTGGCAGCTGTGATGGTACTGGTGCTGACGGTCCAGTTCTGGACCAGCGCGACCTTTGCTCTGGCTCTTGAATACGACGGACAGACCCTTGGATATATTGCGGATGAATCCGTCTATGACGCCGCGGCCTCCATGGCGGCCGGCCGGGTCATCAACGCCGACAATTCTTTCAGCGTGGAACGGGTGCCGAAGCTCACCCTGACGCTGGTTAAAAAAGACGAGATCCTCGATGAAACCGCGGTCTGCGATCGTATTCTCGGTTCCTCCAGCAGCCAGTTGTCCCAGAGTTCCGGGCTGTATGTGGACGGTTCCTTCGTCGGAGCGCTATCCTCCCGTACTCTTATGGATGACCTGATCAATGCCGCCCTCGAAGACCGGCGCGGCGACGGGGACAGCGCGTCGTTTGTGGCGGATGTCCAGCTGGTCGACGGTCTGTATCCGGTTACGGCCATGGTCGGCAGTGAAACCATGAAAGGCTTTCTCCGTCAGCTGCCCGTCAAGGTGACGACGCTGATCACCTACGAGGAGCCCATTGCGTTTACTTCGTCCACACAGGAAGTCGCTTCCCAGTTGCTTGGTTACCGTTCCGTGAAAACCAAAGGGGTCGACGGCATCCGCTCGGTGACAGCGGAGGTTGTCACGGTCGACGGCGTGGAGCAGGCCCGTACCGTGGTTTCCACCTCCGTGGTCAAGGAACCGGTGAATGAGGTCATCGCCGTTGGCGGCAAGAAATACAACGATATTTCGGTTGCGGGAGACGGCAAGGCCACAGGCACTTTCGTCTGGCCGCTTCCGGCCACCAAACAGATTAGCTCCTATTTTGGCAGCCGTTGGGGTTCCAAACATGGAGCGCTCGACATTTCCAACGGCCGGGTCTACGGCAAACCCATCATCGCCTCCGACGGGGGCAAAGTGGTGGAAGCCGGATGGCATTACAGTTATGGTTATTACGTCCTGATCGACCACGGCAACGGGTTTAAAACCCGGTACGCCCATTGCAGCAAACTCAAGGTGAAAGTCGGTCAGCGGGTAGCCCAGGGCGAATATATCGCCGACGTGGGGAATACCGGAAACAGCTATGGCGCGCATCTGCACTTTGAAGTGATTAAGGGCGGAACCTTGGTGGATCCGCTGAAATATGTACAGCGGTAAGCTGGGCTATAGAAAAGCGGCGTGACGGGGTTCACGCCGCTTTTCTTTGTCCGGCGGATAAAGAGCAGCAAAAAGGGAACGGAATTACCGCACCGAATCCCCTTGCCTTTTATTCCGGATTAGAGTAAAATACGATCGAAACCGGTCTACCGGATTCCACCGACTGCTTGCCGGCCCGGATGGGTATGCGAGTGAAAAGGAGAGGCTTTATGAACAGTAAACGGGCATGGCCGATCGCCCTGCAGCTCTATTCCGTGCGGGGCGATATGGAACAGGATTTTGAAGGTACACTGCGGAAGGTCAAAGACATGGGATATGATGGAGTGGAGCTTGTCGGCCTGTATGGACGCGCACCCGCGCAGGTGCGAAAAGCCGTTACAGATGCCGGGCTGGTACCGCTCAGCGCTCATGTACCGTATGCCGAGATGGCGGCGGATCCGGATAAGGTGATGCAGGATTATGCAGCGGCCGGCTGCTCATATATTGCGGTGCCCTATCTGGATGAGGCCTACCGTCCGGGGCGCGAACGGTTTTTTGAAATGCTGGAAACCGTAAATCGGCTGGGCGAGGCCGCCAATCGGGCAGGTATCACCCTTTTATATCATAACCATGATTTTGAGTTTGTCATGGTAGAGGGTATGTATGCCCTGGACCTGCTTTATGACCGCATCCCGGCGTCTTCGCTGCAGACTGAAATCGACACCTGCTGGGTGAACGTGGCGGGGGAGGATCCGGCCGCCTACGTCAAGAAATACGCCGGCCGCGCGCCGCTTGTCCATTTGAAAGATTTCGTGCTGAAAGGCCGTAAACCCGCGCATATGTATGACCTGATCGGCCTGGAAGAGGACCGCCTTCCCTCTGAGGAGGAAGGCGACTTCGCCTATCGTCCCCTGGGGCAGGGGATGCAGGACATACCGTCGATTCTGGCCGCACTGGAACAAACGGAGACCAAGTGGATCATCGTGGAGCAGGACGAGCCGAGTCAGGGCATGACGGCTCTGGAGTGCGTCCGGCAGAGCATCGATTATCTGGATTCCCTGGACAAATAAACGGCTGGCAAAGGCCGGAAGACACGACGGTTGTCTTCCGGTACGATAG
The DNA here is from genome assembly GCA_902461995.1 of uncultured Oscillospiraceae bacterium. Taxonomy (GTDB): domain Bacteria; phylum Bacillota; class Clostridia; order Oscillospirales; family Acutalibacteraceae; genus UMGS1623. The sequence continues at coordinate 5,311 of CABQAA010000049.1, forward strand.
GGGAGAAGACACAGTCGCCGTGTCTTCTCCCCTATCTGTTTGGAAATCTCCGGCTTCTCCGATGGAAGTTGCTCCTTGGTTTTGCCAGAGGGTTTACAGAGCCCTGAATGCAATGCCATTAACAAAACTGCCTTTTTTCAAAATCTCTCTTGACTTCTTTTGTGCAAGATGCTATTCTAAGGGCAAGAATAATAAATATTGTTCATTAATTATGAACAATGAACAATGTTTATTATTGAGGAACAGTTCTGTCCCGAATCCAGGTGAGAGAGGAGAAAAACCATGCGCGGTCGATTTCCATTATCCCGGAGGATATCCACGGTTCTGTCCCTGGCGCTCGCGTTTTCACTCTGCGCAGGCATGCTGTTACTGCCAAGGGGCATTCCGGCGGCAGCAAGCGATGCATCGACCCTAACCAACTTTACCAGCGGTTCTTTCACACAAAACGGTGGGGTTCTGAAGGTCAACAAAACGACCGGAAACAATCTTGTGCTGTCTGACCAGTCATCTGTGGCGTTTACGCTCTCGGCTGATTTTGTGATCACTGAGGCGGGGGACAACGTCGCCAATATCGTTTTTGACGTCGACGATCCTGCCAACCCCGGCACGAACTGGATGGCGGTTTCGGTTCTGCCGAACGAGAACAAGGTGCGGATTTTTAAAGAAAATGACCGGAAGGTTTTCGATGTTCGGACGCCTCTGCCGGACACGGTGAATCTGAGGCCGGACGGCGGGGAATCTGTCAAATTCGGCCTGAAAGTGGTTGTTACGCAGGAAAAAATGATGTATATCTATCTGAATTCGATCCGGATCGGCAGTTATTATTATGCATCCTATGACGGGGGGAATATCGGCTTTATGACGTTCCGAACAGGTATCGAGGTCCGCAATATCCAATATACAGCCGGCCAGCCCGAGGCCATTGACGAGGGCTTCGACACGAACATAGCCGGCTGGTATGGCCAGAGCGGCGGTTGGGTGGTCGAGGAAGGCGGCCTTCACGGCAATAATACGGCCGTCGGCGACCGCTTTGCCCTGTCCAGGCGCCACATGGACAAGGACGAGACCTTTGTGTATGAGGGCACGATGACCGTCGTGGACGGCATGGGCGGCGGCCTGGTATTCGGCGTGACCGATCCGCTGAATCCCTCTTCCAATTGGATCAGCGCCAATGTTGATCTCAACCGCGGCGAAGCCAAGCTGTTCAAAAACCAAAATGGGCAGGTCTGGAGTACCTCCCGGACTTTGACCGACGATGAAAAGAAGGCAAACAAGCATACAATTCGGATTGAAGTAATCCGGGGTGGTCTTTTTAATTATTATTTGAACGGCACTCTGGTGGGATCCTACACCGATTCCGCCTACGACGGCGGATATCTGGGGGTCTATACGTTCAAAGGAAACAATATCTACAATCACCTGCAGGTGACGACCGGCGAGGCTCCCAGTATTAACGGGGTAAGCGTAGTGGACGCCGTGGTGAAGCCCGGTCCGGCCTTCACGGAATATGCGTACGACGTCACGGTGCCCACCGAACGGACGACGGCCTCGATCTTGGTCGATACCGCGGCGGACAATCGCGTCTGGATCGATGGACAGGAAACGGCGCCGAACCGGGCGGTGGATGTGGGCTTGCATATCGGGTCTCAGATTATCGTCATCACGGTCCGGGATTCGGAGACCGGCATTTCGATGAACCAATCCGTGCACATTTACCGTGAAATCAATCCGTCTTCCCTGTATCGGGAGAAATACCGTCCGCAGCTGCATTTTTCTCCGGCCATCAACTGGATCAACGATCCGAACGGCCTGATGTACAACGAGGTGACGAAGGAATACCATCTATTTTATCAGCACAATCCCTACGGGTATGACTGGGGCAACATGAGCTGGGGCCATGCGGTTTCCAAAGACATGATGCATTGGGAGCAGAAGGATGTCGCCCTCTATACGGATGAGCTGGGTGCTATCTTCTCCGGCTGCGGGGTTATCGACCGGTACAATACCACCGGCTTCTTCGATGATTCCACCCCTCCCGGCGCCCGGATGGTCGCCGTCTATACCTATCACGGCGGGGATACCTCCTACGGCACCCAGAAGCAGGCGCTGGCCTATTCCAAAGACAACGGCGAAACCTGGATCAAATACGACGGCAACCCGGTTCTGCCCAATCCCGGCAACATGTACGGCGGCGGCTTCCGGGATCCCAAGGTCCTCTGGATGGAGGACGATTCCCATCCGAACGGCGGTGTCTGGCTGCTGATCGCGGCCGGAGGACGGGCCCGGCTGTTTACTTCCGAGGATCTGATCCACTGGGAGCACAACAGCGATCTGTTCTGCAAGGACGAAAACGGAAGCGATATCCCGCTCGAATCCGAATGCCCTGATCTGTTTCCGCTAAAGCTCGAAGGAACGAACACGACAAAATGGGTCTACACCGGTTCGGGTAAATTCTTTGTGGTGGGGGATCTGGACAAAAACAGCGAAGGAAAATACGTATTCACCCCCGAAACCGCCCAGATTCCCATGGTAAACAGCGCCTCCCGTCTGTACGCCACCCAGTCCTTCTTCAACGATCCCGAAGGGCGCCGTCTGCTGGTGGCCTGGGTCCGGGATCTGACCACCGCGGCCGCGCTGGAAAGCGAAGGCAAGGTTTGGAACGGCATGTACACCATTCCCATGGTGGCAGGACTGGTTAAAAACGGGGACAGCTACGCCCTGACAACCGAGCTGCCGGAAGAAGTGGAGGCCTACCGCGGCTCCAAAATCAAGGAAATCCGGAACGTGAGCGTATCGGCGGATTCTGCAAACCTGCTGGAGGGACTGCAGGCGGAAAAGCTGGATATCGAGGCATCTATCCAGCTCGGAACCGCGGCGGAAGTGGGCTTCAACCTGCGGATGGGGGACAAAAACCTTCTGAACGTGCGGTATGATGTGGCCGCCAAACAGCTGATCCTGGATAAGAGCAAGACCGGCACCGTATACGCGGAAGTGGAGAAAATGGATCTGACCGCGGACGACGGCGTTCTGAATCTCCGGATTCTGCTCGACACCGCAGCCATTGACGTTTACGCGAATGGCGGCCGCGCCGGCACCACTACCGTGTATTTCACCGATAGCGACAACCTGGGCGCGGCCTTCTATGTGAAGGGCGGCACCGCCACCGTTCAGTCGATGGACGTCTATCCGATGCGTTCGGCGTGGTATGACGATACGGTTCCGGGCAACCCGGTGGAGATGCTTCTGCGCACCTCCGAGGACACGGTGGAGGTCGGCTCCCGCTTCTCGGTGGATGCTGAGCTGCGGCCCACCTTTGTGGCGGATGACACCATCACCTGGACGATTGACGACGACACGGCTGCGGCGCTTGTCAAAACCGATCGAGGCTACAGCGAGTGGATTGCGCGGAAAACCGGCACAGTCACCATCACGGCCACGGCGGCGGAGGGGCTGCAGCGGACGGTGACGGTGAAGATCAACGACCGGCATTTCCTGACCAACGTCGATTCCTGGAAAACCTTTGGTGACTGGGAGAGAACGGAAGACGGCTATCGGGTGAACAACACGACGGGCGATATGTTCCTCATGGGCAACGTTCACGCCAAAAACTTTGAGATGACCGCTGATATCACGAACCTGTCCGGAAACGGCTCCTTCGGCCTGCTGTTCGGAGCACCCGATCGGGATAATCCGGGCGCCAAATGGTACGCGGCAAACATCGACAAACTGAATCGGATTGCCCGGGTTTTTGTCATCCCCAAGGATCCGACCGTCAACAAAAACGTGTCTCTCAGCGAGGACCTGATGGCCCAGACGACCTATCATTTCCGCCTCCGGGTGGAAAACGGCACGGCATCGTATTATCTCGGGGACCAGCTCATGATGGAACGGGCGCTTGGAGACTATGAGGGCGGGTATATAGGGCTTATTTCCTATAAGACGACGGCAGTTTTCAACAACGTGTACGTCACTTCCCTGGATAAAACGGAGGAGGATCCGTCCGTCCCCTCCGAATCCGGATCTTCCACCCCGTCGCAGACCACCTCGTCGGGTGAAGAGAGCCCCTCCACCGGTGCCGTGATGGGCGGCGCCGGTCTGGCCCTGGCTGCCCTGGGAGCCGGTGCTGTATGTGTGTATGCACGCCGACGGAAGAAGGCGGCCTGAGCTATTCCATAAAAAAGAAAGCGGCCCGGACGCGAGGATTTCCATCGCGTCCGGGCCTTTTTTAAATGAGGCTTCCAAATTCGACAAAATATGGTATAATCAGGAAAAAGGCGGATAGGAGGGCCTGCCCGTGCGCAAAACCTGTTTTGTCATTATGCCGTTTGGTGACGTCTATCTGGATGAATATTATCGAAAAATCATCAAGCCCGCTGTGGAATCGGCGGAATATACCGTCAAACGGGCGGATGAAATTTATGGGATAAAGCCGATCATACAGGATATTTTTGACGGCATTCGGGAAGCGGATATCCTGATCGCGGATGTGACCGGCCGAAACCCGAATGTCAACTATGAACTGGGAGCGGCGCATATGATCGATAAGGAGGTTATCCTTCTGTCTCAGACGATGGAGGACGTGCCCTTTGACTATCGGCATATCCGCACGATCGTGTACGATCCGAAGTCGGTTGATTTTGTGGATGTGCTCAGAAACGGCATACAAAACACGATTCGGGCCATTGAACAGAAGGGAGCGGGAGAGGATACCCAGGGCGGGAACTATTCCGAGAAGGCCGCCCGCTATACCGCCGTACGCCAAAACGGATGGTATTATGGGAAAATTGTCAAATGTTATCCCTCCTCCAAGAACTGGACCAACACGTTTTACATGCTGGAGAATCTGATTCTGCTTGAGGATATCCCGGATACGGAGGAGTATGCCAAAGACGAAAGCCACTGGATCGCCGTGTGGGGCAACAAGCTGATGGGAAAGCCTTGCATTTTGAACGAGCGGGATGAGGTGCGCTTTAAGCTTGCCGGCATCAGCAGGCTGAAGAATTACAACCATGTCAACCATGCGCGGAATGTCTCCATATTGGATGACCAGATTGAAGTGAAACAAAACGGACAGTGGGTCAGTCCATTTTAAAAGCAGATGAGGAAGCGGGCCAATCGGCCCGTCTCCCTTGATACGGTGGTGTTTCTCATAAGGTCGAGACCGAAAAGCCACCGGCTTTCCAGTCAATGGCCTTATCCATCCGGTCATTTGGTCCCTTTGAACGGTGGGACCGGAAACCGTCGCGTTTCGAGTCCCTATTC
>CABQAA010000050.1 GCA_902461995.1 uncultured Oscillospiraceae bacterium
CCGATTTATTTTGAAAAAGGATTCGCTCTCGGCCCCACTCCCCCAAACAGGATCAAGACCGGCGGTTGCTTTTTGGCGGCGGCTGTGTTAAAATGCCGTCCAGGAATCAAAAGGAAGGAAATCGGCCACATGAATCGTCAAAATTCGGGCAGCCGGTCGTTTGCCCGCATGGTTGCAGCCCTCGTGCTGCCCATGGCACTGCAGAATCTCATCAACGTCGCCGTCACCTCCGCCGACGTCATCATGCTGGGCAAAGTCGGCACCGAGGTATTATCCGGCGCCTCACTGGCGGGGCAGGTCCAGTTCATCATGACCCTGATTTTTTTCGGACTGACCTCGGGGGCGGCGGTGCTGACGGCACAGTATTGGGGCAAGGGCGACACCCGAACCATTGAAAAAGTCATGGGAATCGCGCTCCGGTTCTCCCTGATTGTCGCCGCAGTCTTTTTTGTGGCGGTGGAGGCCGTCCCCACGCTGATCATGCGGCTGTTTACGAACGACGAAGTCGTAATCGCCGAGGGGGCGGTATACCTGCGCATCGTTGCCCCTTCCTATCTCTTTTCCTCCATCACCATGGTGTATCTGAACATCATGCGCAGCGTCGAACGGGTGGTGGTGTCGACAGTGGTGTTCCTCGTCTCGCTGCTCGCGAACATCGCCCTCAACGCCCTGTTCATTTTCGGACTGCTGGGCCTGCCCGCCATGGGGATCGCCGGCGCCGCCCTGGCAACAGCCTGCGCTCGGCTGATCGAGCTAATTCTGGTGCTGGTGTACGCCCACTGGATCAAAACCTCGCCCCGGGTGGAAAAACGGGTCCGGCTCCGGTTTTCCGACATATTCGTGCGGGATCGACTCCTGTTCGGGGATTTCATGCGGTATTCCCTCCCCGTGATCGCCAACGAACTGATGTGGGGACTGGGCACCTCGATGAGTGCGGTCGTCATCGGCCACATCAGCACTCAGATGGTGGCCGCCAACGCCGTCGCCCAGGTGGCGAGGCAGCTCGCCACCGTGGTGTCCTTCGGCATCGCCAACGCCGCCGCCATTCTCATCGGCAAGGCCATCGGCGAGGGAAACCGCGAAACGGCGGCGGATTACGGCAAACGCTTCATTCGGCTGACCCTGATCGCGGGAGCCTGCGGCGCAGCCGTCGTACTGATCGCGCGCCCCATTCTGATAGGCGGACTCTCCCTCGATCCCGAGGCGCGGGACCTGCTCTCCATGATGCTGCTGGTCATGGCGTATTTTGTCTTTGCCCAGGCCTATAACACCACGCAGGTGGTGGGGATTTTCCGGGCGGGCGGCGATACCCGGTTCGGCCTGATTCTCGATGTCTCCACCATGTGGGGCGGTTCGATTCTGCTGGGTGCACTGGCTGCATTTCTGTTCCACGCCCCGCCGACCCTCGTCTATATACTGCTGCTCAGCGACGAGCTGATCAAAATTCCTTTTACCACCTGGCGTTACCGGACGAAAAAATGGCTCCGGAACGTCACACGGGAGGAGGAAACCCGGCTGTCCGAGGCGGAAGCGGACGGATGACCGAATCCCACTGAAAAAATGTTTTTTCGGAATAGCAAACGCCGGCAGGCAAACGGTCACGCTTGCCATTGCTGAGGATGGGACGATGAAAGTCCGTTTTTGCTCAGCGCAAACCGCCTAAAAACGGCATTTTAGCGGCTCTATACCGCTGCGGTTCACCCAGCCTGTAAAAAAACAGCAGGTTATCAAAACCTGCTGTTTTTTGCTGCCTTGACTGTTTTGCTCACAACATTAAGTTTCAGTTGAATACGGCAGACAGCGAACCGTTTGCTCCGTCTTGTCTTTTCCTTCATTGCAGTCATTTGCGGAGCAGCTTTATTTTCCTATGTCGGCACTATGCCTTTGTTTTTCCTCATTTCAAATTCCTCCTTCGTATATATAATGGTACATTTAAGTAATGCCGCGAATCTCTTTTGTCAAGTAAATTGCAAATCCCTCTCTGATTTTAGGTCAGAGAGGGATTGAAATCGTGTTATTCTATGCTGTTAGTGGGACTTGTTGTGGTGACAGAAAGATTATAGTTGACACAAGGAACAAACATTCTGGTTTTGATTGAAAAACCCTGACTTTTTTGGTATACTTATTTTGTTTATTTATATGGATTATCAAAGATTACGAGGAATAATACAATGACACGAGAACAACAAAAGCAGCTAAAGCTGTTGAAAAATTCAGTGATGAACATTGCTTTGCCGGAGATAAAAGGGTATAAGCTGAAACGAAAAGACGGTAGAGTGTGGCAGCAGAAAAATGGAATGTTTTTTTCAATGCTACTTTTTGTCAGCGCAAATGATAACAACCAATGTTTATTTACTGCTTTGGAAAGTGTGAAACCGCTATGGGCGGATGATTTGCTTTGGGATATTTTAGATATGCCAGAAAACAAAGCAGAGCCACTGAGCCTGCGGAGCGTCGGTGCATTTACGGTTTCCGGGGCGGAGATAGTAAATGCCACCGCCGAACTTCCAAATTGGGAGCTTGGCGAACTGGAGGAACAGATTTCTCTGTCTATCCGGCACTTTTATGAAAGCATACAGGCGGTGGATGAAGCAGAGTTTTACCGATTGGCGGAACAGCCGGGCTATCAAAGCGATATGATGAAAGCACTGATTTTAATACATAATGGGAAATATGCCGATGCAATCAGATTTGTTGATACAATGGAAAACGATTGGCTGTCAAACGCCGGACGAGGCTTTCGGGAACGGGCAAAAGCATACTGCGAGAAAGAAGGTATTTGAAATGCCGGAATTTGATAGTGCGTTTATGAAATCAAAAGGACAACCAATCGAATATAACGGAGAAACGCTGATGCGGATTGACAGATTGTATGTTCCCAAGCGCTTTCAGGTATCTGTGTCGCTGATTTCCACCAATTCGGAATGGAAACAGGGTGTCAGAATAAAAACAAAAGGCAAAATGATAGCAGAGTACTCCAAAATAGAATCTAAATCATTTATAATATGGGAAGATTTCATTATCTATGAACCCACTTTTAGATGTAGCGGAACATCCCAGAACAACGAACTGCTTGTTTGGAATGCGTGGGATCAGGGTGACGGAGTCATTCAAGCGTGGCTGGGCGGAACAGCAATGAAAAAGGAAATCCTTTCAGGAAACCATTTTCGGTATTATTGCAACGATGGACACTTGGATGAAAATTTTGATGATATTGTTTTTGATATTGAGATCATTGGATTATAAAAGCAAAAGTTTCAGTAGGAGATAAAAAGTTATGCAAAAGACATTCAAGGCAGTAAGAAGCGGTGATATAGATTCCGTGAGAAAAATTTTTGATACCAATCCGGATGAAATCAATGCCGTTACAAAGCAACCGCCCAAAAAAGATGACGGACAGTCGCTGTTACAGGTGGCATTGAAATCGGGTAATTTGGATATTGCCAATTTACTGCTTGATTATCACGCCAATGTCAACTTTATGGAATCAGAGGACTGCTGTAATTCTTGGCGAATGCCGGTGCTTCACGATGCCATCCGGTCTGCGATTATGAGCAGTCGTTGGAATTCCCGAAAATACGGCAGCGATGTATTCGAGGTTCATTCCACCAAGGAAAAAGCAGATAAAGCCTATGCCGTACTCAAGAGAATTTTGGAATCCGGTGCTGATATTTTATCCAAGGACAGTTACGGAAACACCACACTGGAACGGGCTATTTTGGATGCCAGACAATTACTGCCAACATACAATTACAAGGACAAGACTTTAAGCGATAACCGTAGAATTACAGAGGAATTACGACATGATTTTGCGAGAGTTTTTGTTCTCTTGTATTCTTTCGGAGCCAGTAACCAATGGACAGACAGAGTCAGCGGAAAGCCACTGACAGAGTATTATGCTGCCGAGCCGGTCGCTGAATTTATCAATCTCTGTACACCAGAGCAGGAAAAGAAATCTTTATGGAAAAAGATGTTCGGAAAATAGCATAAGGAGAGATACAAATGGGAAATGGCAGTTGGAAAAACAAAATAGGACGAAACAGATTATATAATTCTACATTTATGGAAGAGCTTGGGATTCCTGATGTCGTGCATTGGGAGGTTTTGAATATTAAGAAAGAGCAGGAGTTTTGTATTGAATTTATAAGCACAAACAGCAAATATCGACAGGGCATCCGTTTAGCTGTTGACGCAGGCAAGGGATATTTTGAAATTGACGGCGAGAATTACGGCAAGGATGTTTATCTGTTGCAGGATCCCAGCTATAAAAAAGTAAATATAAAATGTGTTTCCGACGAAGGCTTGCTGAGCATTTACAATGTTTATGATAAGGGAGCAGGGCAAGGTGGCATCCGTTCGCAAATGGATTACAGCGGAATGCTGGCAGAAAAAACCGAAACAGGCTTTCGGTACAGATGCAACGATGTCGGGCTTACCGATACCTTTGACAGCTTGGTTTTTGAAATCAGCTTGTTGTGAGCCTTGCGGGAGATTTGTTTTTACGATTAAAGCAGTTTCGATTTCGGCAAGATTACGGCATCGTAAAAGATTCATCAGGCTTTTTATAGGCGAAAAGCCGGTATGTTCGAGACTTGCAATCTCAATCATACCGGCTTTTGTGTTTTGTCAAATGACACAAGCTGTTTGTTGCATGAAATCCACTGATTTTCTTGGTGTTTCGCTATAACTATCCTATCTGGGTATGCAAGTACCACATCGTGTTTAGCCCGAAGTATCGGAGAAAGATTATCTACAACCAATTACGCGCGGATATACAGCAGTATATCCGGGATTTGTGCAAATGGAAAGGTGTGGAGATATTGGAGGGGCATATGATGCCCGACCATGTGCACCTTCTGCTGTCGATACCGCCGAAATATTGCATCTCCAGTTTCATGGGGTATCTCAAGGGAAAAACAGCCACGATGATCTTTGAGAAACATGGAAACTTAAAGTACAAGTTCGGCAATAGGGACTTTTGGGCCACTGGATATTACGTAAGTACCGTAGGACTGAATGAGGCAACTATCAAGAAATATATCCGGGAGCAGGAAAAACAGGATAAGCTCGAGGACAAATTGACCACCAAGGAATACGACGACCCTTTCAAGGGTAGCCGGTAGTCAGTCCACTACGGCTTGAACGCAGTGAAAGCCAGTGTCTTTTAGGCGCTGGCCTTCCCATGCCCTTTCAGGGCTCGTACAAGCCACCCGTTTTACGGGTGGTTATGACTTTTTGCGCCATTTCAGTTCATATAAGCCGTGAGTTTGGTCATCAGTTCCCCGCGGGACGAACACTCCGCGAGCTTGATCATGCGGTGGATGCGGTATTTTACAGCTCGTTCGGACAGGAATACCTCTTCGGCTGTGGCGGCATACGTCTTCCCGCAGAGCAGCCGGGTCAGGATCTGCCGGTCGATTTCCCCGCAGTTCCGGAACAGGTTTTCCAGACGGAAAATATCAGCTACATCCTGATCCGCGTAGAAATCCATGGGGGTATCCCGGCCGTTCGGCAGCGGCTCCGCTTTGGGCGTATACGGCGGCAGCGGGAAATTGGCGGTGGAAGAACGCACGATGATCCGGCCGGGCGTCACGGCGCGCAAGGAAGAAAGCGCGGGATTTTTTTGGATAAAGCCGTACAGCCGGACCGCCTGACGGCCGATGGCCGGGCAATCCATCTCCGCCACTGTGATCCGCGGGTTGATAAAATTGCCGGTCAGCGTGTTTCCCATAGCCGCCACCCAGCAGTCCTCCGGTACGCGGACACCGTTGGAATTGAGAAACTCGATCAGCTTGATGGCCACCACATCGTTGGTGCAGACCACAGCGTCGTATTGATGCCTCTGCGCGAAGAACCGGCGGCAGCATTCCAGCAGGGAGCCCCGGTTCCAGAAAATGTGTTCGTTCTGCTCCGGTGAGATGTGCTGAAAATCGGCAAAAGCCTGCCTTTTTACCGTGTCGTTTATGGAATCCGGATTCAGGGCCAAAAGAGCGATACGGCTGCGTCCGGCGTGCTCGAGATAACGGAACAGGGAGAAAAATGTACTGTAAAAATCCAGAGAAACCGTGCTGAATGCCCCACCCCTCTCCCGGCCGAAGGGGGTGAGCAGCAGGGGATGGATTCCCGCCCGCGTGAGACGGGCCAGACACTCCTGCGTCCACTGCGTGGTGATGCAGTTGACAATCGTCACTGGCCGGGTGCCGGCGGCGCGGATTTCGGCCGCGATCCGTTCCAGGGTATCCAGGTCCGCCTCGGTACACTGCCCTTTGATCTTGGCAGTTTCCTGGCGGATGCCGTCGGCGTAGCCGCTGCTCCAATACCGGCCCTGTACCAGCGGTTCTGTCACGGTAAAGACCTGCATGTGCGCATCCTTTCTTTCACGTGTTAATTTTTGCCGCTGCTTTCCGTCGGGATTTGCCTTGCGGCCTTCTGACACGTTCCCTTATAATTCCCAGTATACGGAACGGCCGATAGAAAACAAGGGCAATTTTGCGGCGAATTTGGCGTCCGAATGTTGCCCTTTCAACGGCCTCCGTCGAAGAAATGGGAGGGTGTATCATGAAAAAGGCATGGAAATGGATCAAACGTCTGTCCACGGGTGCTGTGGCGTTATTCGTTTGTGCGGCGGGAGGAACCCTGCCCGCGTCGGCTTCGGCACAGAAATCTCTGAAAATCCTGGCCATCGGCAACAGTTTCAGCGAAGACGCCACCCGATATTTATACGACATCGCTGCGGATCAGGGTGTCGACGATATCGTGGTGGGGAATCTCTATATTGGAGGCTGTTCTTTAAATACGCATTGGAAAAATGCACAGAATAACAACCCTTCGTATACCTATTATAAGAATGACGACGGGAAGTGGACGTCACAATCGGGCTGCTCTATTTTAAAAGGGCTGGAAGACGAGGATTGGGACGTGGTGACCCTGCAGCAGGTAAGCGGCCTTTCCGGCGATGCGTCCACCTATAACGATGACCTTGTCAATCTGCTCGCCTATGTTCGGGATCATGTCGGTCCCGACGTGAAGATCGCCTGGCATATGACGTGGGCCTATCAGGGGAACAGCACCCACCCGGACTTTCCCCGTTACGACCGGGACCAGATGACCATGTACGAAGCCATTGTGGACGCGACGCAGGCGAAGATCGTCGGGAACGATGCCGTGGATCTCATCATTCCGGCGGGAACCGCCGTGCAGAACGTGCGGACCAGTGTCATCGGCGATACGCTGACCAGGGATGGCTATCATCTGAGCAATCTCGGCCGGTATCTGGCCGGCCTGACCTGGGCGAAATCGCTGGGATTGCCGCTGGATGAGCTGAAAACGCTGCCGGATGGGGTGTCGGCGTCGGAGCTCCCTGTTCTGCGCGAAGCGGTCGAAAAGAGCGTCGAGCACCCGTTCGAGGTGAGCGGACTAGGGAAATCCTATGATCTTAGCCAATATACCGAACTGGAGTGGGAATATGCGGGCTGTGCGTACTGGAATTCTGGAGCCGGTACGACGCTGGTTTCCAAGGAAAACAGCACGGCCGGCAATCTCGTCAACTTTGTCGCATCGGTGCGTCGGTTTACCCGCGAGGAACTGCCCATGGGGACCCTCCTCGTCGTGGATCCGGGATACCAATATCGTCCAGAGGGATGGAGAGGCGAGGCGGTGACGCCCTCTGCGGACCGTCCGAACAACGTGACGGCACAATTTGTCGAGGTGGATGACGTTTGGTGGGGCGATTTTACGCACCGGGCGTTCAATGTGTCGGTTCAGGGCGGAGCCACCGACATCTCCGACAAAATCGAAGAAACGGCCTCGCATTTTCGGATCTATATTCCGAAAAAAGATTCGTCCGGAACCGTATCCTCCTCTCCGGCCTCATCAGTCTCCTCCGTTTCCTCGCCCGGGACTGGAGAGGAAAGGGCCTGGCTTCCTGTTTTGGCGGTCATGGCCGGCGGAAGCGCGGTTTTGGGAGGACTTTGGATGTTCAAAAGACGAAAGGGCAAAGACCGAACCTAAAACATAAACAAACGGGAACCGGCAGTCACCGGTTCCCGTTTGTTTATATGGGTTTACAGTTTGACAGGCTCGGCCAATAGATCCCGGTAATCCGGATGGCGTTCCATCCAGGCGGCGGCATAGGGACAGCCCGTCCGGGCCTTCAGTCCGCGCTGACGGAGAACGCCCACAACCGTCTCCATCATCTGACCGGCGATTCCCTGTCCGCGCAAAGACTCATCCACGTAGGTGTGGTTAATATCGACCACACCGTCACCGGCAGGGGGAAAGGTGGTCTCCGCCAGCAGGGTCCCGTCTACGTCCACAGCGTACAGACGGTTTTCTTCGATTTTCCAGGTCATACTTTACCTCCTTTATCAGCAGTCTACAAGGTTAGCATACCGCATTTTAGGGGGAAGTTCAAGGAAAAGTTGGCGGATTCTGTCTCCTTGGGCGGGCGGCGGTTTCCGGCTTGCTCGGGAACGGCAAAAATGGTACAATAGAGGACAGGAAACGACTGGAAAGAAGGATGCCGTATGCCGCCCATTGCCAAGGCCCTCACCGAGCTGATCGGGAATACACCTCTGCTCGAACCCGCCCGGTATATGCAGAAGGAAGGGTGCGAAGCCCACCTGCTGCTCAAATTGGAGGGTTTCAACCCCCTGCACTCCTCCAAGGATCGGGTGGCGCTCGCCATGGTGGAGGATGCGGAAGAGAAGGGCCTTCTGACGCCCGGCGCAGCAATTATCGAACCGACCAGCGGCAGCGCAGGGATCGGACTGGCGTTTGTGGGCGTATCGAAGGGATACCGCGTCATTTTGACCATGCCGGACAATGTGAATCTGGAACGGCGCAATCTGCTGCGGGCTTTGGGCGCGGAACTGATTTTGACGCCCGCGCGGTTCGGGATGCGGGGGGCCATCGACAAGGCTGCCGCCCTTTGTAAAGAGATCCCCGGCGCATACCTGCCCGAACAGTTCAGCAATCCCGCCAATCCCGAGGCGCACAGGCGGACCACGGCCAGAGAGATTCTGCGGGATACGGACGGAAAAGTGGACATATTCGTGGCGGGGGTCGGAACGGGGGGGACCCTCACCGGGGTCGGCGAGGTGCTCAAGGAGCATAACCCGTCTGTCCGGATCGTGGCGGTGGAACCCGCGGATTCGCCGGTTCTCTCGGGCGGCAAATCCGGCCCCCACGGGCTGGCGGGGCTCGGCGCGGGATTCCGCCCGCCCATCCTTAATACCGATCTCTATGATGAGGTGGTTCCGGTCCGGAACGACGAGGCGTACGGGGCCTGCCGGAAAATCGCAAAGGAGGAGGCCCTGCTGCTGGGCATGTCGTCGGGCGCGGCCCTGTATGCCGCGACGGTGCTGGCCCGTCGGGCGGAAAACCGGGGGAAAACCGTCGTGGCCGTGATGCCAGATACGGGGGAGCGGTATCTCTCGACCAATCTCTTTTGGGATTGATAGGCGGAGGGAACAAACAGGATGGACCAAAACATCTATGACGATCCGGTCTTTTCGATGGATATAAGAAGCTGCGGGAGAATCCGTCTGCCGCGAACGATCTGGTGGAAAAGCCGGCGCCGTTTTCCCTGCTTCCCGACCTGGTAGGACGGTCCGTTCTCGATCTGGGCTGCGGGTACGGGGAAAACTGCCGGGAGTTTTTCCGCCGCGGGGTGGCGCGTGTTTTGGGTCTCGACATTTCCGAAAACATGCTGGAGGTCGCCAATCGAGAGAGCTGGAGCGAGAGCGTCCGCTTCCTTCGGATGAGCATGAACGATCTGGCTCCGTTGGAGGGGCCATTCGACCTGGCCGTCAGATCTCTGGCAGTGCATTATATTGAAAATTTCGACAACTTGCTCGGCAGTATATACCGCATGCTGAATCCAAACGGAACCCTGATTTTTTCACAGGAGCATCCGCTGGCCACGGCGCTGAAGCGGGAACCGCGGTGGTCGAGGGACGGTGAGGGACATATCCTGCACGACAATTTGACCGATGACTCCCTGGCACGAGAGGAAACCCCGCTGGATCGTGGATGGGGTCGTGAAAGTTCTCCGCTCCTTTTCCATGATCTGCAATGCCCTAATCCGGACGGGGTTTGTGCTGGAGCAGGTATTGGAGCCGGTTCCGGACAGGGAGACCATGGAGCGGTATCCTGCGTATAAAAAGTATATTCACAAGCCGGATTTCCTTTTGATCCGGGCCAGACGGCTGTAGTGCCGACAAGCAAAGAGAACCCCCGGCTGTCAAATGAACCGGCCCAGAATGTGCGAACAGCACAAAAAGCCCCCTAAAGTAGGGATATGCAATTTTCAAGCAACAAACTGGCGCCGCAATTCCAGTGGCGTCAGTTTTGTTTTCGTTTGAA
>CABQAA010000051.1 GCA_902461995.1 uncultured Oscillospiraceae bacterium
GCAGCACTGCTTCTGGGCGGGGTTCCGGGCGGACTAGCGGGGTCCATCGGCATGGGACTGTTCGATCTCCTGTTTTATCCCACCTCCATCTTCAAGACCCTGATCCTCAAATTCTTGATGGGGCTGATCGCGGGGCTGATTTTCCACTACGGCAAAAAACGGCCCCAGAGCCGGCCGCAGATCGGCCTGGCTGCCGCCTCGGGTCTGTCTCTGATTTTTGGGCTGTGGATTTTGATCACCTATTTCACCAAAGAAACCAAAGAGCTTACCCTGCTGCTGCCCAGTCTGTTCCTGCTGATTTTGGGTGTGGTACTGGCCGTCGTCCTGGCGGTTGCCCTGTCCACCAAAAAGATCCGCCACGAAACGCTCTACGCCATGCTGGGCGCCACGGCCGGCATCGCCTTCAATGTGGCGGGCGAATTTGTGTGGAAAACGGCCGAGAATCTGCTGTACGGCATGCCTTTTGACGCGGCCGTCGCGGCCACGATCATCAAAATCCCCGCCACCTTCTTAAACGGGTCGTTTTCGGTTTTCCTGGCCGTACTGCTCTATCTGCCGATCCGTTCGGCCCTGCAGAAAGCCAAGCTGGATTCCGTGCTCGCCTGATCGGCCGCATAGACAGGCCCTTCAAAACGTGGTATAATCCATGCGTTTGGGGGATGTGTATATGAACGACTGGTTCACCGTCGATCGGATCGATGCGGATACCGCTTGCATCAGCGAATACCGGCATTGGGAGGAAACCCATTGCTATTTGCTCTGCGGCTCCCGCCGTAGCCTGCTGATCGACACGGGGCTGGGCATCCTCCCCATCGCGGACGAGGTGCGGAAGCTGACCGACCGACCGGTCACGGCGGTCGCCACCCATATTCATTGGGATCATATCGGCGGTCACGCCGACTTCCCGGACTTTTACGCCCATGAAGCGGAGCTCCCCTGGCTGAACGGGGCGTTTCCGCTGACGTTGGAGCAGATCCGGGCGATGGTGATCGACCGCTGCGATTTGCCGGCAGGGTATGACGTGGAGAGGTATACCTTTTTTCAGGGTACGCCGACACGGTTGCTGAAGGACGGCGACGTGATCGACCTTGGCGGACGAAGGGTACAGGTGCTGCACACGCCGGGCCATTCACCCGGGCATATGTGTTTTTTTGACCCGGACCGGGGCGATCTGTTCACCGGTGATCTGGTGTACAAGGATACCCTGTTTGCCTATTATCCGTCCACCGACCCCGAGGCCTATCTCCGGAGCCTGGAACGGGTGGCGGCGTTGCCGGTCCGGCGGGTGTTTCCGGCCCATCATGCGCTCGATATCCAGCCCGAGATCCTCAGGCGGATGCGGGACGCCTTCCGGCAGCTGAAAGCCGAAGGGAAGCTGTGTCATGGCAGCGGGGTGCATGCGTATGGAGACTTCGCTGTGTGGCTGTGAATAGATCCGCATAAAAAAGAGCTGTCGGATGCATCCGGCAGCTCTTTTGTTGTTTCCCGGGGAATCAGCCGTCCACCGTCACGGTGCCGTCCTCGGCAACCGTAATGGACATCCCGTCCTTCACATGGGCGAGGAATTCCTCGCCCAGACTGTCCACGGTGGGCATGGAGTGGTCGGTCCAAACATCCGCCAGGATGGATCCGGCCGCGGCCAGGGAATCGATGGGTTCGGAAAACAGCATAGCCGCCGGGGCCACCCCCATGGAGCAGGCCGTGTGAAGCACCAGGCCTCCGGTGGTGGAACCGATGGTTTTGGGCAGGCAGAGAATCCGCCCGGTCAGGGGCTTATTGTAAAGATCGGCGTTGTTCTGGTCGCCGCAGACCGCCACTTTAGCCTTGGCGAGAAGACTTTTCTGAAAGGACGCGAGGGTGTTAAAGCCGCCGTGGGATACCACGGCCTCCGCCTGGACGGTGCCCGGCACCACCGGACGGCCCTGGAATACACGTTTCATCGTCCCGTCTCCTTTCCGGTCAGTGCGGCGGTGATCTCGTCATCGGTCATATACCGTGCGGTGGTATAGGTGCGCAGCTTGTTGGAGTTGGTGAGAACCGGCATGTTTTTACACAGGGGGTTGTTCATGTACATCAGCGGACAGATGTAGGAAACATGCGCCCCTGTCGCCCGCAGCCGCTCATAATCGGGGGTGGCGCGGAACGCCTCGAGCACGCCCGGGGCCGCGGTGAGGACGGTCTTATACCGGAGGCTCTTCCGACCGGAGGCTTTCAGCCCCTTCTCCAGCCGGTCGGTCCAGCTTTTCAGCTGCCCGATGGACAGATGGGGGCAGCCGATAAAGGCGAGCTTTGGTTTGGTGTCCGGACTCTTCCACATCAGAGGATAACTGTCCTTCACCCGTTTGAGCTCGGCGTCGTCGATGACGTAGACTTTGTAATCGGGTAGCAGCAGGGCGTCGCCCTGCTCCACCGCCTCGGGGGTAAGCCCCTCCACGTGGTAGAGCCCTACCGCACCGTTGGAGGCGGAGGCGGCTCCCATGTCCTTGAGATACGCCTTGACGTCGGCGTCCAGCTCGTGTCCCAGGAATTTGTCCAACCCACGGATATAGGGCACGTCTTCCATGACCTTCAGGCCGATGGCACTGCCGAGAATCTGCGCCTCGGGAGTCTTGGAGGTGCGGACCTCGATGAGCCATTTGGCCCGGCGTCCCTCGTCGGTGAGCAGGTCGAAATAGGGAGTCTTGCCCAGGATGGCGCCGAACAGGTCGAGATAGGCGGAATTGCGGTTGCACCGCGCGCCGATGACCGAGTTCGCGTATACCACGGCGGAGGATTCCGCCCAGCTGAGGATGTCCCCTTTCTTCGGCACGTTGCCCACCTCGTCCATGTAGCAGGTGCAGGAGAAGGCGGACTCCCCTTTCAGGCCCAGCTTTTTCAGTTGTTCCTCATATCGATCCTGGGTTCCGTACATCACTCCGAAAACGATTTTCTGAAGCAGATTGCAGGGGACATTTTCGTGATCCAGAGGACGGGGGTCGACGGTGAAGGGTTCCTTCGCCTTGAGTCCGGCGGCGATCAGCTCGTCCATGACGTCGAAGAGGGCGGTCATGACCGAAATGCCGAAGGAGGTCACCAGATGGGAGGGGCCGGTGGTCTCCACCAGCCGTTCCGCCCCGAAGGTTTCACCGTACATGACGACGGTTTTCATGATTTTGGCCATGATTTCGCCCTGGCTGCCGTCGAGGATCGCCTGTTCCTCCGGTGTCAGCTGCATCGGGCGTTTGGTTGTGCTTGTCATGGTATCCCGTTCCTTTCCTCACCTTACAGGCTAAGTCCCAGCGCATAAGCGGAGCGGACCGCCTCGAACACCTTGCCCACCTGGAAGCTGTCGCCGATGTTGGTCAGGGACGCGGCCACCCGGCGGCGCTGCGCTTCAAAGAACAGCGCATCGTCGGCCCGGCCGCCCGCCGCGATGACCACGAGATCGGCGGGCAGCGTCATGGCCTTTTCCTCCACCTTCAGCTTGGGAGCCAGAGGATTGACCACGTTTTCAGGCAGGATCGGGTGCCAGGTCACGGTGGGATCGGGCACGGTGGGAGACACGTTGCGCATGACCTGGACGCCGCCCTTTTCAAAGCCCGTGACCCGGGTGCAGTTGAGCAGTTCCACCCCGGCCTTCTGGAGGTAATGGATCAGATGGCCGCGATTGGCGGTACAGACGTGGTTCATGATCGTCGGCGTCATTTCGACGACCTTAACCTCCTTTTTCAGCTCATAACGCAGCCAGTAGGCTGTTTCACAGCCCACCACGCCTGCGCCGACCACAACGACGGTTTTGGCGTCGGCGGCCAGCTCGGGCTTGACCAGCAGTTCGGTCGCCTGCACAATGGGGGCTTCCTCCGCGCCCGGCAGGTTCAGCCGGGTGTCCGCGGAGCCGATGGCGAAGACCACGGCGTCGAAATGCTGCTCTTCCAGCCAGTCCGCGTCGGCTGTGATGCCGGTGACGAAGGTCAAGTCATAGTCCTCACAGGTGCGTTTCACGAGACGTTCCAGATACCGGCGGTAGTTGTCGACGTCGAATTTGATCTTGGGCACGCTGCCGGGGATCAGTCGGCCGCCGATTTGGCCGCTTTTCTCGATTAACTTGACCTTGTGGCCCCGTTTCGCGGCCGTGACGGCGGTCACCACGCCGGCTGGCCCCGCCCCGATCACGCCGATATACCGCGGATTCTCTGCTTTGGGGGGCGTATCGGGATAGATATGCTCGAACGCGGTGCGGGGATTGACCGCGCACTGCGGGTGCCCGCCCTCCACAAATTCGTTGAGGCAGCCCTCCTGGCAGCCGATGCAGGGACGGATTTCGTCCACTTTCCCCGCGAAAGCCTTGTTCGGCCACTCGGGATCGGCCAGCAGAGGCCGCCCCAGCATCACCATGTCGCACTGTCCCGTCCGGAGAGCGGCCTCGGCCAGATCGGGGTATCCGAGCTTGCCCACGCCGACGACCGGGACTTCCACCCCCGCGTTGGAGAGAATATGGTTCTGCTGGAAGTAATCCCTGACGGTTTTCGCGACGTCCAGGAAACAGCCGGGAGGCATGGAGCCGGGCGGGTGGGGGAGCCACCAGTTGTCGTAGCATCCCAGATCCACGTCGAACAGATCCACACCCGCAGCCACGAGATTTTTCATGTAGTCGAGGGTCATCTCGACTGTCCGGCCGTTTTGGAACTTTTTGAGATCGGGCACCTTCATGGTATCGCCATAGGTTTCATTTAAGGCCAGGGACAGATCGATCCGGTACATGATCGGATAGGCGTCCCCGACCCGGCGGCGGATTTCCCGCACCATATCGATGCCGAACGCCTGCCAATCCGAAAAATGACCCATTTTCCTCCGGTTGAAGGCGGGGTTGGTCAGCTGCTCGAGCAGGTAGCCCTCGTGCCCATGGAGATAACAGCCGTCGATATTGGCGGCCTTGGCGTCTGCTGCCGCCTGTCCGGCGTTTTTGATGATTTTTTTGAGCTTCCGGCCGCTCAGGGGCATGCAGGGCACCTGAGCCATATAGAAGTTGGGGTTTATGGAGGCGGAGACCGGGAATTTCAGAGAGTTGATCAGGCATTGCGGATTGCCCACCCGCCCGAGTCCCGGAGTCAGCTGGATAAAAAATTTGGCGCCGTAGGCGTGCACGCCCGCCGCGAGATCCCGCCAGGCTGCGAAGACGGTGCGGCTGCGGTCGATCCGCGGAAAGTAGGTCAGCTTGTCGAGTTCGATGATCGAATGGTCGATCCCAAAACTGACCGGAACCAGCCCCGACGTGATCAGACCTACGCCGCCTTTGGCCCGCTCAACAAAATACCGGATCATCTGGGTATTCGGCCGCCCGGTTTCTTCGCACATGCTGATGTTGCCCATAGGGGCCATGACCAGCCGGTTTTTCACCGCCATCCGATTGATCCGGATGGGCGAAAACAGGTGGTCGTACGGATACAGGCGGCTTGTCATCCGGCCGCTTTCCAGCCGGGCGCCGTCATCAAACCAATTGCCGTAGCCGTCCACCAATCGCTTTATGCTTTCGTCTGTTTTCAACAGGTTCTCCTCACTTTCACTTACAATTCAAGGCCCGGGCGACGAATTGCGGAATTTCCTGCCGTATCCATTATAACGCGATTTTATTTGGAAAGGAAGGGGGGAGGAGTAAAAGCTTTGACAATCAAACAAATGAACTCTGAAGGGTTTGCCATGCGGCCGCTCCTCGTCGGGATAAATGGCAGGTCTATTAGAGAAAGAGAAGTTTTTGCGGGTTTCATCTTGCATTTTGGAAATGAGTATGCTATACTATCGAAACGGGCGGATCAGGTATTTCCCATGGGATGAATCCAGACCTTGGGTTAAGAAAACCGTGTATCCAGGCCGTTGTTTCGGGGTGTAGCTCAGTTTGGTAGAGCGCTTGGTTCGGGACCAAGAGGCCGTGTGTTCAAGTCACATCACTCCGACCACCAACAAACCCGCATGAACACTATGTTTGTGCGGGTTTTTGTTTTGCCCTGAAATCGTGCTGAAATCCGTTTTGGTGTTTATTTGGTGTTTATTGCTGCAAAAACATATCACAAGATACCTTCAAATGCGAGAGCGGGCAGCATGTATAAACCTATCACATACCTGTTTCCGGATTTCCGTCTGAGGAGGAAACCGACTCCCTTTCCCGCACTCTGGCAATCTCTTCAACATTGGCATAGCTGGCTGCCTGCTGGAACCCTCGGTATGTAAGATAATCGAGCTGAAAATCCCCGATGCCGAAGGTATTGCCGAGACGTTCCCTTGGATTACACGCAAACTGCGCCGCCCGGTGTCCGAAAACCTCGGCAGCCCGAAAGACCGGCATCCCGTTCAAACAGCTGCTTGACCTGTGTGCTGTTCAGCATTCCGTTTTCCCTCCATTCGGCCATTTGTGTCGATTCCCCGTCGTGTTCTGTCCCGCATACAGCGTATCCGGCAGACGGGCGAGGTTTTCGTACAAGTGGAAATAGTGGTATAATCCTTATTATACAAATTTGAATTTTAAGGTGCCATAAACCTATTAACCTGTTTAAGGAATATGAATTATTCTTTTTGGAATGTATACTATGTTTGTGAGGAGGTGATGGTCATGAAATATGAGAATGGTAAAGATATTTTTCCAGAGCGTTTGCTGAAACAAATACAAAAATATGCAGCAGGAAAGCTTGTGTATATCCCTTCGCCAGAGAAAAGAGATTGGGGAGAAAGCACAGGATATCGAAAATATCTTTTTAAAAGAAATCATGATATTCGGCTAAAATTCAGAAATGGTGTTACAATAGAACAGTTAGCCGACGAATACTCACTATCCTATGAGACTATTAGGAAAATAGTATATTCCAAAAAGGAGGTATTTGTTATGGAATACAAGAGTACATTATCATCAGCAACAGGTTATGCGAGAAATGGGGAACTAGAGGAATGGATACACACCTATTTGCAATCAGATGGACATAATCAAGAGTTTTCGGATGGGCTTAAATTGTTTGATAGGTATTTCTTAGGACCTGTAAAGATGCCATTATCTTTGTTTAAACGCTGTTGCGGTCCTGAACCTGATATGAAGTGGATTATTCCGAAAGAGCCATTTGAGAAAAAAGTAAGTGAGCTTCAGAAAGTGATTTCCGAAAATGACGATATGCCACCATTGATTGTACATTACGTTGCTGGAGAATTCGAATTGAATGACGGAAATCATAGGTTGGAAGCGTATTCGCGATTAAGAGTTGCAGAATATTATGTAATCGTTTGGATAACTGAAAAAGAAGAATACGCAGATTTTATGGCAAAATATTCAAAGTATATGGAATAGCATGGATGAATAATTCAATATTAGCCACAGACTAATTTCAGGCTTCTGTTGAGTCTGAAAGCATGTAAGAATTTCAGTTTGTAGAATTGTACAATAATTCGTTTGGGGAGGTGTAGAAATGGCTGTAAGTGAAGCCCCAAAAAGGGCAGCGGATAAGTATAATCGGGAACACATGACCACACTTGGATGCAAAGTCAAAAAAGAAGAGGCGGCCGCCTTCGAGGAGCATTGCGCCCGCCAGGGTAAAACGTCCAATACAGTACTGAAAGAGTTTGTGCTTGAAACCATCGAGCGTGACAAAGGCATAAAATAGCCCCTTGAAAATCCACAGTGAGCATGGTATTCTAGAAAGGCGAGGTGAAAAAGATGGACGAGAAAATGTTGCTGGAAGCCATTGGACAGATGATGGACTCTAAGCTGGAAACCCTGCGTACCGAAATGAATGAACGTTTTGATAAGGTGGACCAGCGCTTGGACGCTATTGAACATAAATCCGATGTTCTCATGACTGGGGTGCGGCTGGCGAACTCCAAATTGTCCCAGGTGGCTGCAGTCCAGAATTACACCCTCGAACAGCTTGAACTTCTCGATGAAGTTAAGATGGACAAGGATCCCATGAGAAAAAGGGCATAGCGCAAAGCACAAGCCGTCATCCTCCGGGGTGGCGGCTTTTTTACTTGTTTACTTGTGAGAAGAACCACCGCCTATGTCGGTGGGGTGGAAAAAGCTTTAGCGATTTGGGAAAACGGCCGGTTTATGGCGATTTTTCGGTGGGATTCCACCGGGTCCTGATCCTGCCGGTTCCACGCTCTCTCCTGGTCCTATCGGGTATGGCTCAAAGCGTCTCGAATAGCGGCATATCCTATTGCGACGGAACTTACAGACAGCAGCGGATGAAATCGCCGACCTGCGTGATCGAATATGTGGTGGCGGGAACCGGAACGCTGCAGATCGACGGGTGCGATTACCGGGCCTCCGCCGGCGACGTCTATATCCTGCCGATGGGCAGCGATCAGCTGTATGCCAGCGATAAAACGGATCCCTGGGAAAAAATCTTTATGAATTGCCACGGCCCCCTTGTCCGTTCCCTGCTGCGGGACTATCGGCTGGACGGCCGGGTTCTCTACGCCGGCTGCCCCATGGAATCCTTGTTTCGGGAATTGTTCACCCTGTCCGGCAGCCGGTTGCCGGAGGAGCAGCGCATGGAACAGTGCGCACTGAAATTTCACGAGATCTGCATTCGTATCAGCAATTGGATGAAACAGGAATCGCCGGACTCGGAAGCCCGGCTGCTGAAAAATATGATTGACGGCCGTCTGGATTATATGTACTCAAACGCCGAACTCGCGGAGGCGATTTACCGGTCCGAGGATTATGTGATCAAATTATTCAAGCACACATTCGGACAGACGCCCCACGCCTATGCGATCACGACGAAAATCAACACGGCTCTCCGGCTGCTGACGGATACGAATCTGTCCATTCAGGAAATTACCGGCATGCTTGGCTATGAGGATTCCGGTTATTTTTCCCATGTGTTTTGCCAGCATACAGGGCAGGCTCCTTCGAAGCTCCGCGGCGGCCGATACCGTTGAACGGATCGCGGGCTGTGCAGGTCCATGAGAACCGGACAGGCCCGTCATCATTCGCGCCGATCAAAAGGCCGGACGCTCTTATGAGTGACCGGCCTTTTTCAGACGGGGATAGCAGCGTATGGGCGCGGGTGGAAAAATGGCCGAATAGGTCGTTTGCCAGAACGAGCATGGCCGCGCGCCCCCAATTATAGAAGGACCGGGGAACCGCTGCAAAACGCGGACTCCGGTCTTTTTGTGTTCGCTTCCAAAGACAAGGCGATCAACGGAAGGCGGGGTGAAAACGCTGGTCAAGGAGACATAATTCGTCGTATTGACAATGGTGATCCCGATGGCTCCCGGTCCGTTGCTACGTACAGCGAATTTTGCGACGCAATGGTGCTTATGGGCCCGAAAATCAACTGGCTTAACGAGCAGCTTCAGTTGGAAATACACGTGGTAGGGGACAGCTGTTCCGTATCGACGGAATACGACAGGAGCCCCCTCATCATTCGGAAGCGTGATGAAAACATCGTCTGCCTGCATGGTACCCATCCGAATGTAAAGCCAGCCGACCTCATTCAGCCTCCGAATCTCGATGCCCCTGATCCAGATGACGCGTCCCTGCTCGAGCGGTTCTTCGTTGTTGGCCCAGGAGGAGAGACGGATACTGTCTACATGGGCGAGAATAAGATCGCTGTTCTGTGCAAGGCGACGACTTATGAGCCGTTGGGTGGCCCTCACTTTCTGCCCGCCGGCCGATTTTACTCAGTCGGCGGGCTTTATCCTGTCCAACGAGCTGCGAAAATGGGCGGCATCGACGGCTGCTGCGTGTCCCGAATGGCAATTGAAAAATCACAAAGGTCAAAAGGCAAATTAACAAAAAGTATTTACAAATGTAAAAAAATCCAGTATACTATATACAAAACCGTTATTGATGAACGCGGTTTATCAATAACGAACAAACGGGGGCGGTGTTGATGAATTGGAAGAAAATCCGGCGCCTGGCGGTCACTCTGGCCATGTTTTTGCTGGCGGGTTTGCTGTCCGTGTCCGCCGGAGCGGCGAACACGGACGGTGTTCAGGCCATACGGGACTATACATCAAATGAAAACGGCTATGTGCGGTCCGATTTGCCGATTTTGGTCGGGGACGAGGCGTTTGCGTTCGAAACCGATGTACGATATTTGTCAGGGGAAAAGCAGCAGTATTATGTGCTGTTCGGCATCACCTTTGCCGATTATGTCGGCTCTTGGTGGGAGGTGCGGCTGCAGCTCGGGGAATCCGCCGGAAACAGCCATGTGGCGGTTTACCGCATGCATGGCGATACCGGAACCCGTGTGATGAACTGGAAGGCGTTTCCGGCCGGATCGGACAAAACGGCCTTTCATATTGGCGTCCGCATGGATGAGAAGTATCTTGTCACAGCAGACAAGCTTCGTCAGGCAGCAGAAAGTAAGGTAAATGAGTTTGGCTTTGTA
>CABQAA010000052.1 GCA_902461995.1 uncultured Oscillospiraceae bacterium
ATGGGTGCAGAGGATGGCAGACACCGTCCATCCGTTCTCCTCACAGTGGCGCAGCACCTTTTTGGCGGCGTTCTTGTCGCTGCCGCTGTCGATGAGCAGAACGTCCTTGTCCGCCAGAAGAACCAGGCCCACTTTGGACGGGCAATCCATATAATATGTCCGGGCTCCGGCCCTGATCAATTCATACATAGCCTGCCCTCAGCTGTTTTTGTCCACGGTTTTCATTTTTTTCAGATTCCCGGACTTGCCGTGCCGCTCATCGAGCAGTGCCCCGATATCCTCCGGCCGAATCCCCTGTTCCGCCATCAGCACCAGAAGATGATAGGTCAGATCGGCGATCTCGCCGATGGTTTCGGAATTTTGGCCGTTTTTCGCGGCGATGATGACCTCCGCGCTTTCCTCCCCCACTTTTTTAAGCATCTTGTCGATCCCTTGATCGAACAGATAGCGGGTGTAGGAATTGTCGGAAGGATGATCGCGGCGGTCGAGAATGGTGTCGTACAGGGTATGAATCGTGTCATTCATGGTCGTTTTCCTCCAAAATCGTGTCAAAGAAACAGCTGTGTGCCCCAGTATGGCAGGCGGCGCCGGTCTGCTCCACCCGGATAAGCAAAGTATCGCTGTCGCAGTCCCCGGCTATGGAAACGACCCGCTGCACATGTCCGCTGGTCGCGCCCTTGTTCCAGTATTCCCGGCGGGAACGGCTCCAGAACCAGGTGGTGCCGGTATCGACCGTGCGCTGCAGAGAACCCAGGTTCATATACGCGAGCATCAGCACCTCACCGGTCGATGCCTCCTGTACAATGGCAGGAATCAAAAGAGATTTTTCAAAAAAACGTTCCAGCCCCAACCGGTCGGACGGGGTTGCCGCCGTTTGGATGGCCTCCGCCAGATCCAATGTGCCGCTGTAGAGGGATTTGCCGCAGATCGCGCCGTACAGGCGCCGGTCCCGCAGCTGCTCGATGTCCCGCCGTTCCCGAATACCGCCCGAAGCGATCACGCTGCAGGAGACCGTCCGGTCCAGGGTTTCGAGCTGTTCCAAATTGGGTCCCGACAGAGTGCCGTCTTTGGAAATATCGGTAAAAATAAGTGTCCGCACCCCAATATCCTCCATCCGGCGGGCGAGTTCCAAGTAGGAAACCTGCGAGACTTCCAGCCATCCCTCGGCAGCCACCAGCCCATTCACCGCATCGATGCCAACGGCGATGCGGTCCCCGTAAAGCTTCACCGCTTGTCGGATAAATTCGGGATCCTTTAAGGCGGCGGAACCGAGAATGCAGCGGGAAATCCCGCCCGAAAGATAGTATTCGAGAGTGTCAAGCGACCGGATGCCGCCGCCGAGCTCCACCTTCAGCCCGCTTTCGGCCGCGACGGCCAGGAAGATGTCGGCGTTCACGCGGTTTCCCGTCCGGGCGCCGTCGAGGTCCACCATATGGATCCACTCGGCACCCGCCCGGCGAAAAGCGGCGGCCGTTTCTAGCGGATCGTCAGCCACAGTGTGGGCGGTGTCAAAGTCCCCTTTCACGAGGCGGACACATTGGCGGTTTTGGATATCGATAGCCGGTAAAATGATCATGGAATTCCATCCTTTTTCTGCAGGTTGACGCGGAGATCAATCGAGAGATCCCTTGGTGGAGAGGGTCCCCTCCGCAGGCGTCACCGCTTCTTTCAGAGCGTGGGCCGCCGCCTTGTAAAGCGCCTCGGCCATATGATGGGAGTTCTGGCCATAGAGCATTTTCAGATGCAGAGTGATGCCGGCATTTTGAGCCAACGCCCGGAAAAACTCCCCCGTCAGGCAGGAATCGTAGTCCCCGATCCGCTCTTCCGGGAAACGGGCGTCGAACACCAGGAACGGACGGCCGCTGACATCCACCGAGGCCAGAGCCAGGGACTCATCCATCGGAATCAGAAAGGAGCCATACCGCCGGATGCCGCCCTTATCGCCGAGCGCCTCGGCCAAGGCCTTGCCCAAAACAATCCCGGTATCCTCAACGGTGTGATGCCCGTCCACATGCAGATCGCCTTCCGCCTTGAGGGTCAGCCCGAACCCCGCGTGTACGGCCAGAGCCTCCAGCATATGATCGAAAAAGCCGATACCGGTTGCAATCTCCACGGCGCCGCCGTCCAGATTCAGGGCGGCGGAAATCGATGTTTCTTTTGTACGGCGGTCACAGGTACCGATACGCATGGTATGATGCCTCCTTTGTGTAAGGGTGTATTCCTTTACTGGATATCCTCATGGGTCAGCAGGAACCGCATCACGGCCAGCAGCTCGTCGTTCTCCGCCTGGGTTCCGGCCGTGATCCGGAGATGCCGCGCTCCGAACCGGCGGATGAGAATGCCGCGGTCCAGCAGCAGCGTATAGATCCGTCCAGCGTCCGGCAGCTGAAGATAAACAAAATTGGTGCAGCTGTCGTACACCCGGTCAATCAGACCGTCCGCCTGGAGCTTCCGGAAACCGTCCAGCAGCATGTTCCGCGATTCGATGAGCAGGCCGCGGTAGACATCCCGATAGACCGGGTTAGAGAGCACGACGTTCGCCATGGCCTGGGTGACGGCGTTGACGTTATAGGGGGATTTGGCCGCCCGCAGCGCGGCTGTGATCTGCGGATTGGCCACGGCGAAGCCCAGACGGAGCGCCGCCATGCCGAGCATTTTGGAGCAGGTGCGCAGGATGACGAGATTGTCGTAATCTTCCACTTCTTCCAGCATCGACTGATCCCAGAAATCCATATACGCCTCATCCAGCACCACCAGTGCCTCGGTTCCGCGGAGGATCCGCCGCACCTCTTCCCGGCCCAGACCAACCGAGGTGGGATTGCAGGGATTGGAAAAGATCAGCAGGCGGACGGATTCGCGTTCCACGGTGTCCAGCACCTGATCCACCGAAATGCGCAGGTCTGCCCCTTTCTCCAGGGTGATACAGGGGGTCTCGGTGATGGCGGTGTAAAAACGGTACATCGAAAAGTCCGGAGACAAGGTCAATACCTTTTCACCCTTTTGCAGAAATACCGACAGAATAATGGAGATCAGCTCGTCCGATCCGTTTCCCGCCGTCACCAGTTCCGGCTTCACGCCATAGGCGCAGGCAAACGACGCGCAGACTTCACGCGCCAGAGGGTCGGGATACCGGTTGAGTGCCGTCTCCGCAGCCGCCTGCGCCATGGCCATCCGGTCCTGCTCGGTCGGCAGAAGAAAGGACTCATTGGCATCCATCCGCACCCGATACATCCCTTCTGAGGGATCATACGGCGTCAAGGATTTTGCCTTGTCACAAAAGGTATACATACGACTCTCCTTTCCCGACGACGAACTCAGCCAAAGCGGACGGCGACGGCATGGGCGTGGGCGTCCAGCCCCTCGGCCTTCGCAATGGACAGGATATCGTCCCGGGCCGACTCCAAAGCGGGACGGTTATAGTAGATGAAACTCGATTTCTTGATAAAGCTGTCCACCGACAAGGGGGAGAAAAACCGCGCTGTCCCGCTGGTGGGCAGAACGTGGTTGGGTCCGGCGTAATAATCGCCCAGGGGTTCGGGCGAATATTTCCCAAGAAATACCGACCCCGCATTGTCCAGACGGCCCACATAGCTCATGGGGTCCTCGCACATCACCTCAAGATGCTCGGGCGCCAGCCGATTGGCAAAATCCACCGCCTCGTCCATATTCCGGCAGACGATCACGGCACCGTAATCCGCCAGGGCGCGGCGGATGATGTCCTGCCGCGGCAGGTCCTGCACCTGCTTTTCAAGTTCGGCCAGAGTGCGTTCGGCAATCTCCAGGGAATCGGTCAGGAGGATGGAGGAGGCAAGCACATCGTGCTCGGCCTGCGACATCAGATCCGCCGCCAGATAGCGGGGATCGGCCGATCCGTCCGCCAGCACCAGAATCTCACTCGGACCCGCCACCATATCGATATCCACCTGCCCGTATACGAGTCGTTTGGCCGTGGCGACATAGATATTGCCGGGGCCGACGATCTTGTCCACCCGGGGAATCGAATCCGTGCCGTAAGCCAGAGCCGCGACCGCCTGGGCGCCGCCGCAGAGATAGACCTTATCCACCCCCGCGATATAGGCCGCCGCCATGACATCCGGATTAAAGCCGCCGTTTTTGGGTGGCGGCGTCACCATGATGATCTCCTTGACCCCCGCGATGCGGGCGGGCAGCGCATTCATCAGCACCGAGGAGGGATACGCCGCCGTGCCGCCCGGCACATAGATGCCGACGCGGTCAAGTCCACGGATCCGCTGGCCCACGATGGTGCCGTCCGTCCGGGTATCCAGCCAGCTCTGCTGAAGCTGACGGCGATGAAAATCCGCGATATTGGCGGCCGCACGCTCCAGAGCGGCATACACCGCCGGAGCACAGGCGGACGCCATCTCCCCAAGCTGTTCCCGGCCGACGGGTTCGAGAACCGGATCCACGCCGTCGAACTGCCGCGTATAATCGCGCAGGGCTTTATCTCCGCGGGTGCGCACGGCATCGAGTATGGCCGAAACGGCGGCGGTGACTTTCCGGTCCACTTCCCCACTGCGGGACGTCAGCTGCTCCAACAGGGCGAATTCCGCCCGCCCATCGGCCTTTACCAGTGGCATCATCATGCCTCTAACCTCCTATAAAACCCGCGGCTTCAGCGCTCGAGAGCGCCGGCCATCCGGGCGATCAAATCTTCGATTTCGGCCTTGCGCAGCTTCATGCAGGCCATATTGACGATCAGACGGGCGGAAATCGGCATCACGTCTTCGACCACTTCAAGCCCGTTTTCCCTCAGAGTGGAACCGGTTTCAACGATATCCACAATGCCGTCCGCCAGGCCGAGCAGCGGCGCCAGCTCGACGGAACCTTCGATTTTGATGATCCGCACATCCAGCCCCTTTCGGCCAAAATACGCCCGGGCCACGTTCGGATATTTGGACGCGATGGTTTTGACGTGGTAGCCGTCGAAGAACTGTTTGCCCTTCGGGGCGGCCAGGGCGAACCGGCAGCGGCCAAATCCCAGATCGAGCACCTCGTAAAAGCTGCCGCCGCTCTCCGCGATGGTGTCCTTTCCCACCACCCCGAGATCGCAGACGCCGTGCTCCACATAGGTGATGACATCGGCGGCCTTGGCGAGCACCACTTCCAGATGGTCCCCGACCGGCAGAATCAGACGTCGTCCTTTGTCTTTGACGACGGAGGTATCAAACCCCATGCGGTCGAACAGCGCCACCGTATCCTTTTCCAGGCGCCCCTTGGTCAGCGCCATGCGTATCGGTCTCATGTCCATTCTCCTTCTTTGTTCAGACCTCGAGGCATTCCTCGGCGTCGGCCGATACGATATAGACGAGGGGGATTCCCCGTTCTTCCGCGTAGCGCACGGCCTCGTCCCGGGTATCCTGCAGGCTGAATTCGGCCAGCGTCCCGTCCTCCGTCAGCGCCTCGATTTTGTTCATGGCCGCCACATCCCCGTCCGGCATGGCAAAAACCAGAACCTCGGGCAGCATGGGCGGCTCGATCTGGCCCTTGTCCAACATGCCTTTGATAACCGCGTCCAGATGAACACCGAACCCGGTTGCGGGAAGGGGCGAGCCAAACTGCTGCAGCAGCGTATCGTAACGGCCGCCGGAGACAACGGTATCGCCGCTGCCCTCCATGTAGCCCCGAAAAATGACGCCGGTGTAGTATTCGTTGCGGTGGACGAGACCCAAATCGATCATCACCTGATCGCCGAGTCCGAGTTTCCGCAGCGACCGATACAGCCAGGCCAGATGTTCCAGCGCCGCCCGGCTCTGCTCCCCGTGGCAGAGTCCCTGGGCTTCCTTCAGGATCTCTTCGCCGCCGAAAAGGCGGGGCAGACGCCGCAGTGCCTCCACCGCTCCGCTTTTCGGCAGGCTGTCCAGGGTATCGGACAGAGCAGCGTAGTTTTTCATTTCGATCAGGGTGCGGATTTCGTCCCGTACCTCTTCCCCGACCTCCAGCTCAGCAACGAGGGATTGGAAGAACCCGACATGGCCGATTTCCAAGCGAAAATCACCGCCAATGCAGGGCAGGCGCAGCACATCCGCCGCCAGGGACAGGATCTCGAAATCCGCCCGCTGGCCGCCGGCACCGATCAGCTCCACGCCGGCCTGGAATTCCTGATCGTTCCGCCCGGTCATGCCGTGGTTGAGATGATACACATCCTGCGCATAATAGAGACGGATGGGCAGCGTGGCATTCTGCAATCTCGTCGCGGTCAGGCGCGCGATGGGCATGGTGGAATCCGGGCGCATCACGAGCAGGCGCCCCTTGGAATCGGTCAGTTTATACATGCTGTCGGCCGGAATCGCCGGCTGGCCAACCTGGAAAACATCAAAAAACTCCAAACCCGGCGTCATCACCTCGGAGAATCCGTGGCAGACAAACAAATCGGCCAGCATCCCCTCCGCCTCACGGCGGGCCAAACATTCTTCGAACAATAAATCCCGGGTTCCCTCGGGTGTGATGCGGTTATGTTGTCTCATGGTTACAACCAACCCTTTCAGGTGGAATCTCTCGTCGCTTTACTTCGCTAATGTGCTACTATGATAGCATGGAGAACTGGTTATGTCAAGAGGCTGAACGCGGTTTGACGTTGAGAAAGACCAGTCCCGCCAAACAGAGCAGAATGCCGATTGCCTGGAATCCCGTGATTTTCTCTTTATAAAACAGGGCGCCGACAAAAACCAGAATCACAGCGAGGCTAATATTGGCGACCAAGGACCCGATGCTCACCGCCCAGCCTGCCCGATAAGCCATGATATAGCCGAATTCCAACCCGACCAGGCTAAGCCCTAGAATGACGCTGCTCCAATTGACCTGGCGGAACTGGACAAGAATCCCGTCCTTCCCTGCCGACGATACTGCCAGCAGGACACCGGTCGCCAAGGCCGATACCAGGTAGGTCACCAGAAGGGAGGCAAAGGGACTGACACCGCCCGGCGTGGACTTGGCGGATACATGATAGCAGACATTCGAGGCAACAATCAGCAGAATGGGCCACAAATACGCGAACACAGCCGGTCTCCCCTTCTGATTTACATTTCAAACAGATTCATCTGACTGGTTGTGGGCAGAGCACTGAGAACCCCGAGCTGGCGCAGGGATTCCACAACCGCCTTGGTGATGCCGGAACGGTTCTGCAGATCGTCGCAGGAGATATAAGGCCCCGCCTCCCTGGCCTCCATCATAGACTGAGCCGCGGCGCCGCCGAGACCCTTGACGGAGCTGAAAGGCAGCCGAATTTTGCCGTCCTCCAGAACGAATTTATAGGAATGAGATTTGTAGAGGTCCACCGGCAAATATTCGATGCCGCGCTGCATGGACTCATAGATAACGTGGAGCGTTTCCGCCTGGGACTGTTCCTTGGCCGTGGCTTCCTTGCCTTTTTGGCGCAGGGTATCCATCAGCTGCTTGACGCCGTTTTTGCCCTTGGAAACCGGCTCGGCGTCAAAATCTTCTCCGCGTCCGGTGAAATAAGCAGCGTAATACGCGGCAGGCTGATGCACTTTGTACCAGGCGACCCGCAAAGCGGCGATGATATAGGCCGCGGCGTGGGCCTTCGGGAACATGTACTTGATTTTCATGCAGGAGTCCTTATACCAGTCGGGCACACCGTGCTCCTTCATGGCGGCAAAATGCTCTTCGGTGAGCAGCTTGGTCGCGTTGCCTTTCCGGACGATCTCCATAATTTTGAACGCCATCTTGGGTTCCAGACCCTTATGCATGAGGTAGGTCATGATGCTGTCCCGTGTTCCGATAACGTTGGAGATGGTGCAGGTGCCGTTTTTGATCAGTTCCTGCGCGTTGCCCAGCCACACGTCGGTTCCATGGGACAGACCCGAAATCTGAAGCAGGTCTGTAAAGGTTTTTGGCTTGCATTCGAGCAGCATCTGCCGGACGAACGGAGTGCCCATTTCCGGGATCGACAGGGTACCGTTCTCGCATTCGATCTGCTCCGCCGTGACGCCGAGCGGTTCGGGCGAAGTGAAAAGCTTGTAGACCTCGGGATCCGACATATTAACCTCAGTCACGGGGATACCGGTATATTCCTCGAGATATTTATAGATAGTCGGAATGACATGCCCCAGGTTATCGAGTTTCAAAATGGTGTCATGGATGGAATGGAAATCGAAGTGGGTGGTGATGATGTCCGAATTTGGGTCGTCCGCCGGATGCTGAACCGGACAGAAATCCTCCGCCTCGTAGTCGTTCGGCACGACGACCATGCCGCCGGGATGCTGGCCGGTGGTCCGCTTGATGCCGGTACAGCCGGCCGTCAGCCGGTTGATTTCGGCGTTGCTGTAGACGAGTCCGCGTTCCTCGGCGTATTTTTTCACATAGCCGAACGCGGTTTTATCCGCGACGGTCGAAATGGTGCCGGCCTTGAACACGTGATCGCTGCCGAAGAGCGATTCCGTGTATTTATGCGCTCTGAGCTGGTATTCGCTCGCGAAGTTCAGATCGATATCGGGGGCTTTATCGCCGTCGAAGCCCAGGAAGGTTTCAAACGGGATCTCATGTCCGTCCCGGGAGAGCGGCTCGCCGCAGACGGGACAGACCTTATCGGGCAGATCAAAGCCGGAACCCACCGAACCGTCGGTGAAGAATTCCGAATAATGGCATTTCTTGCAGAGATAATGAGGGGCCAGGGGGTTGACCTCCGAAATCCCCGCCATATAGGCGACGAAGGAGGAGCCGACCGATCCCCGGGACCCGACCAGATACCCGTTTTCCACCGAGTTCTGGACAAGCTTCTGCGCGATCATATAGAGCACGGAGAATCCGTGCTTGACGATGGAGGTGAGCTCCCGGTCCAGCCGGGCGGACACGATCTCGGGAACGGGATCACCGTACAGCTCACGGGCGCGGTTCCAGGTGATCTCCTGAATCTGCTCCTCCGCCCCGTCGATGTGGGGCGGGAACGTTCCCTCCGGAATCGGGCGGTAATTCTCGATCCTGTCCGCGATGCGGCCGGGGTTCTCAATGACCACCTCACGGGCCTTTTCCGGTCCGAGATAGTCGAATTCCGCGAGCATTTCCTCGGTGGTACGCAGATAGAGGGGGGCTTGCTGGTCGGCGTCGCCGAAGCCCTGCCCGGCCTGGAGGATCCTCCGGTAGATTTCGTCCTCGGGATCCATGAAATGGACGTCCCCCGTCGCACAGACCGGAATCTTCAGTTTTTCGCCCAAGCGGATGATGGTGCGGTTGAACTCCCGGAGCTGCTCTTCGCTCTGCACCATGCCCTCGCGCAGCATGAACAGGTTGTTCCCGAGCGGCTGAATCTCCAGGAAATCATAAAATTTCGCAATATCGCACAGTTCGCCCCAGGGCTTGCCGTCAAAGATCGCGCGGAAAAGCTCGCCCTGTTCGCAGGCGCTGCCCACGATTAGGCCCTCCCGATACTCCATCAGCTTGGTTTTGGTGATCCGGGGCTTTTTATAGAAATTGTGCAGGTGGCTCCAGGAAATCAGTTTGTATAGGTTCTTGAGGCCCTTCAGATCCTTAGCCATCAGGATCAGATGATAAGGCCGTGTTTTTTTATTATCAGCCCCAGCCAGCAGCGTGTTGATGCCGTCCACCGAAGCGATGCCCTTTTCCTCTTTCATGTCGGCGGACAGGTGAATGAAGATATCGGCGAGCACCTTCGCATCGTCGCAGGCGCGGTGATGGTTGAAGGGCTCGAGTTTGAGATGATTCGCTACCGTATCCAGCTTGTGATTCTTGAGATGCGGATAGAGGGCCCGGCAGATCGGCACCGTGTCGATAGAGGTAAAGGGATAGGACAGCCCGGTCCGGGCGGCGGCGGCCCGGATAAAGCTCGTGTCAAAAGGCGCGTTGTGCGCGACGAGAATGCGGACATCCCCGCAGAACGCGTAAAATTGCTCGAGCGCCTCTTTTTCACATGGCGCATCCTTCACCATATCGTCGGTGATGCCGGTCAGTTCGGTGATTTTCGGCGGAATCGGCTTTTCCGGATTGACAAAGATATCGAAGCTGTCCGTGACTTCCCCGTTTTTCATCCGGACGGCGCCGATTTCCGTGATCCGCTCAGTTTGCGCGCCGAGGCCGGTGGTCTCGATATCGAAAACGATGAATTCGCCGTCGAGTCCTTCGTTGGCCGCCCCTTCCACCACCGGAATGAGGTCGTTGACGTAATAGGCTTCAACGCCGTAGAGAATTTTGATCTCTTTCCCCTGTTTTTTGAGCTTGGCCGCCGCGTTCATCGCTTCGGGGAAGGCCTGTACCACGCCGTGATCGGTGATGGCG
>CABQAA010000053.1 GCA_902461995.1 uncultured Oscillospiraceae bacterium
GCCGGCGAAAACCCGCCTTGGCATGTTTATTCCGCGGCTGTCACCGGAATCGGCGGCGTCGCCATGGTGTACGAAGCCCCGGGCTGAATCGTCCAGGAATAACAAAGCGCAACGGATCCCTCCGTCGGTGAGGACGCCGTCAGCCTGGAACCCTCCGCTCTCAGATCGCCCTCCAGAACCAAAATGACTGGATCGACGGGGCGGATCTGCCCGTCGTAGGTATGCATATCCGCCCTCAGAGCGGCCGGGACCCCTACACGCAGCTGCAGAGGACCGGCCGGTCCCGTCAGCCGCTTCATCCAGGAAGCGCTTCGATCGGGCGCGTAGGAGAAAAAACCGTCCACGCCGCTTTGAAACACCTCGACATACTCGTCGTAACCGGACACCTCATAGGGCCAGGACGGAATACCCCGGTGTCGCAGCCGCCGGATCAGATCAAACAAGGCCGGGTTGTCGTGATACCGGGGGCTGAATACCGTGTCGAACATCTGGACATCGGACAGCACGGACGGAAACTCCAGCCGGAAGGTCTCCTCACTGGCGAAATCCCGGTTGTGCAGAGAGGCCCCCGGACTCATCCGGCGCAGCCGGAGAAAATGCTGCGGCGTATGGGATACATACGACAGCCTGTCCGCGACCCGATACGTCTCCGCCAGCTTTTTCACCACCGGCAGAATGCCGAACTGCGGATTTTTGATCTTGACGAAAAAATGAGGCACCCTGTCGGCGAACCGTTCAAAAAAGGTCTCCAGCAGCTGGAGGGGCCGCTGAAGGGCAAACGGCACCGGTTTGCCGTTATACTGGTCAATGACGATTTTCCGCACCTCGTCCCAGTCCATCTGCTCGATATTCCCTTTGGCGTAGGAGGTGATATCCGCAAGCTGGCGGAACTGGGTCGCCACCACCCGCCTGTCCCTCGTCATATACACATCGAGAGACAGGGCCTCCGCCCCGCCCCGAATCGAGCGTTCCGCCGATTCCAGGGTGTTTTCCCCCCGGATCCATCCTCCGGCCGATTGGGCCGCAATGTGCGGCGCACGCAGCAGGGTATGGGGCGGATAGCGGCGCATGGCCTCCAGCAGACCGGACGGCCGCTCCACTACCAGCCCGTTGGCTCCGGACGTCAGCATCCGGTGATACCGAACCGTCTCTCTTTCGTTTCCGGCTCCCTGCATCAGCCAGACGGTCATGGACTGCAGCCGCAGGCGGTCGATCGTCTCCTGCGGCGTGTCTTCGTCGAGCAGGACGATCCGGGACAGACAGCTGTTGGCTTCCTCCCCGCATGCCGCCGGATCGGCCCCTCCCCCGGTGCGATCCAGTATTCCATGCACCAGATAATACTGTCTGCGGACATAGCGGACAATCTCGGCATCCGCCGACGCCACAAACACATCCCGTTCCCCCCGCTCTTTCAGATACCGGATCAGCTGATCCGCCGCCTGCTTGGAGGACAGGGCAAAAACCGGCATCATCCGGCGATAGATTTTGATGTAAAAAGAGGTCAGCGTGCCCAGCGGGCAGCCCTTGAAGCTGTGAACGGTCCGGTCCTCATGCAGGCGCACATACACGGCCGCCGGAGGAACGGCCGACGAGCAGCCGGCGTTGATATCCTCCATGGACTCGGGGCGGAACACCACGGTCGGGGACTGAATGATCCCGGTATCCGGCTCGCGGACATCCACAAGATTCGATCCCACCGGCGTCTCCAGCATTTCGGAACAGTCGGTGTCGGTGAACGAAATCCGGTCCATATACACCCGCCCGGATCCCGGCTGATCCAGGTTGTCCAGTCCGCGAAACAGCAGCGCCACCCCCGTTCCGGTACCGAGAATCAGGGGCGGGGGCGAATCCGCCCCGCCGGTATAGCGGAACTGGGAAAGCGGGATGCTGATGATGGCCGCCTCGCAGCCCAGCGACACCACATACCCGAATTCGCTGCCGTCGCTGCCGTAAAGCAGCATTTGGACCCTTACCGGCTTGGTGGCCTTGGACCAGAAAGTCAGATGGGTCATGCCGCCCACATGCAGCGTGTTCCGCATGCGGGTGTACCGGTCCACCCGCCAGTCGGAGCTGACGTTGAAATCAAAAAAGCCCGCCCGAGTCCCCTGATACCGCCATTCATCGGTAAAAGCGGCGTTCTGCGCCGACCCGTGCACCCGGTCGGTCCGCCATTCGAATACCGGGCCTTCGAAATCTTCAAACACCAGCTGAACCGGTTCCTTGGCCGGCGCCGTTTTGTGTTGGTCTTTGTACGCCCGGGGGGGCAGACCCATGCGGGCGTGGAATGCGCGGGAAAAAGCGGCCGCCGACTGATAGCCCAGCACCTCCGCCGCCTCGCCCACCGATACGCCGTCCAGCAGCAGCTCCGCCGCCCGTTCCATCCGCCGCAGATCGAAATCCTCCTTCAGGGAACGGCCGGTTTCTTGGCGGTATCGGCGGGACAAATGGGGATAGCTGTAGCAAAGCCTCTCCTCAAGCTCCCCGACATGCCGCATGTACAGGATATGGCGTCCAAGGCACTCCCGGATGGCGGCCACGAGGTCGGGAATCTCGGGACCGGAACGAACCGGGGGTTCCAGCAGACTGCCCCGGTACAGATACACAGCCAG
Source organism: uncultured Oscillospiraceae bacterium (assembly GCA_902461995.1). Lineage (GTDB taxonomy): Bacteria > Bacillota > Clostridia > Oscillospirales > Acutalibacteraceae > UMGS1623. Next base: position 2,610 of record CABQAA010000053.1, read on the forward strand.
CTGATGGAGCAGGCTTTCGATGAGACGAGAGCGGTACATCTCCTCCGTTTCCAGCTCGTCAAACAGGGCGGTGAACACGCCGTGCAGGCGGTAGAGATCCGGCAGAATCCGAACCGGTTCCCGGGTCAGGACTTCCGCCATCTGCGCGGTTTCATCCTGGGGAGACCTGGGATGAAACGACAGGCGCAGATGGAAAAAATGCAGCGGACGGGCGGCGTCCTCCGGCTGCAGGCTGTACTCTCCCGCCGTGCATATGACCGCCGTTCCCAGTTTCAGGGTGTCCGTGCGGTCCCCGCAAACCAAGCGGCCGCCGGATGCCGTCACATACAAAATGTCCGCCGGGCGGCCCATCTCGGCCGGAGGCTTTGGGTACGCCGTCCCGCACGCCACCTCCTGCAGGCTGTGAATGCGGAAAGGCCCGTAATCCACAGGCGGATGCGCCGGAGACATGGCGGATATCCTGCGGTTTTCTCCGATTCCCATCAAGCGCCGTTCCCCCTTCTGTCGAGCATGGCATTGTTCTTAATTTATAGCATAAAGATCAAATTTTATCATGTCAATATCAAATTTTGATTCTTCATTCGGCATCTCGTCTTTTATAATCATTCTTGCGGAATACCCGCAGAGAGGATCCCGGACATCACATCGGCGGCGCGGCCGCAAGAAAGGATGGGTCATATCATGAAGAAACACGTGGCGATTTTCCTCTGTGTCTCACTCCTCATCAGCGCCCTATCCGGTCTGCTGATCAGCACGGGAGCGGCGGACGCCCCCACCATCGTCAAAATCGCGGATTTTGAAGGCGACAACCTCGGCGTCAAGGTCAACTACCCGAACGACGGCAGCGTGAGCGCAGAGGCCGTGTCTTCCCCCGTATATGAGGGTTCGAAGAGCGCCAAGCTGCTGCTGCGGTATGAAAACACCTACAGCAAAATCACCTATGCCGTCGGTGAAACGATCACGTTCCCCGAGGGAATGAAGACGAAATATCTGTCCTTTTGGATGAAATCGGACGTCCACGCGTATCTCGAAATCCAGCTTCCCGACAAAAACTGGAAAGGCGACCAATTTTACCTGGTGGAAATTCTCCAAGGTATGCACATGTACAACATCGATATTTCGGACTGCGCTTTTGCGGGAATCCGCGGCATCATCCTCAACAACTGGGCCGTAGGCAAGCAGGTCACGATTCCGTCCCAGACGCCCTATTCGGGAAATGCCTATCTCGATTCCGTCATCGTCACCGATACCCCCCGCGAGCTATCGGGCACGGACAGCTCGGATTCAGCCTCGTCCGGGGACGCTTCGTCACCGGACAGTTCTTCACCGGATAGTTCTACGCCGGACTCCACAGCCCGAAACATCCCTCTCACCGGATTTGAAGAGGGAGAGGTGCTCTTTACCACCGGTGACCCCGACGGTCTCGTCTCGGTGGATACCGAGCATGTCTTCACCGGAAGCCGCAGCATGAAACTGCGTGCGTATGAGAAAGACGGCAATCAGAACACCGGATACAAACTGGACGAAGGCTATCTGCTGCCCGACGGGCGGGTGCCTCGGTATCTCTCGTTCTGGTGTGAATCGGAAACCGATTTCACCGTCCGAATCCAGCTGTTCGATCCGCATTGGGGCACCGATTTCGACACAACGGCGGAAATCCGTCAGGGGATCCAGATGGTCAACGTCGATATTTCCGGCTGCGCCTATACCGATTCGATCCGGGGATTCTTTTTTCGCATCAAGAGCAGCGATCAGAAGCCGGGCGCCTCGTTCGACGCGTCCTTCTATGTCGACGCCATGCTCCTGACCGATACCCCCCGCACGCTCGAGGATACGGACGATCCCGGAGACGAGGTTTCGGGCGGCGTTTCGGGGGCGCCCGTAATCGTCGCGGATATTACGGACGAGGCGGCGTACCGGTCCCTGTCCGGCGATGTCCGTCCCGATGTCGCCATCCTCACAGTCGACGCCTCTCTTCAGGTGACCGCCAAAGACGGCACGGTGATCACCAGCGCCGCCGATGCGCTCGACGATCTCGCCGGGCGCATCGTTCCCGCCTTTTCCGTATCGGATGCCGCCGCGGTCACAGCCCTGACCGCTCTGCTGAACGACCGGGATATCCACGATTGCTTCATTCTCTCCGCCGATCCGGATCTGGTTGACCAGGCCCGCTCCGCCTGTCCCCGCATCCACGGCGCGGTCGTCTTTGGCGAAGAGGATGTGGGCACCGACGCCAAACGGCTTCAGGTCCGGAACGTCACCAACGCCCATCAGGCCAAGGTCGCCGTTCTGCCCGCAACCGCTTCTCCCGACGACATCCTGTACCTTCAAAAACGGCTGATGTCGGTCTGGGTTCGCTCCGGCGATGACACGGTTTCCCTCTATGGCGCCATGACCACCGGCGCAAACGGCGTCGTCACAGGCAACACGGCCGGAGCGCGGGAATGCCTGGACAGCTTCGATCCCGGCACCCTGCTGCGCCAGGTGCTGATCATCGGCCACCGGGGCCTTCCCTCCGCCGCGCAGGAGAACTCCCTCGCCAGTGCCATGGCGGCCTATGAGGCGGGGGCCGACGCCATCGAATGCGACGTCTATCTGTCCAAAGACGGCCATATCGTCATCCTCCACAACAATACCGTGGATGAAGCCACCGACGGAACGGGTCACATCGAGGATATGACGCTCGCGCAGATCCAAGCGCTGAACATCGACCAGAACAAAAAGCTCCCCACTCAGAAAATCCCCACTCTTGCCGAGTATTTCGCCGCTTTTAAGGGTAAGAATATCCAGCATATTATCGAGATCAAAAGCGGCCAGGCCGCCATCATCGACAAACTCAAAGATTTAATCGACGAATATGGCGTGGCGGATCAGGTGTCCTTCATCTCCTTCAACCTCAGCCAGCTCCAGCGGGCCCGGGAGGTCATGCCGGAAATTTCGGCCGGTTATCTGGCAAGACCGGCCGCGGATACAACGTTTGATCAAATCCGCTCGCTGGTTACTCCCTATACGCTGACGTACCATCCCCAATACGACAGTGCCGACAAGAGTCAGCAGTTCCTGCTCGACCTGCAGCCAGTCATGGCCGCCAGGGGCATGACCTTCTATCCCTGGACCTATTACGACCGGGCCCAATTCCGGTATGCGTACGAAAACGGCTTCTACGGACTGACCACCGACGACGCCCACTGGGCCTCCGATTACGCGGCACAACTCGTTCCCCCGGTCGTCTGCACCCTGTCCACGGAGCCTGGCCAGGCCAAGCCGTTCGAAATCGAGGTCCGGACCAAAACCGGCACCCAGACTGTGACCGCCACACCCATGGTGATCGGCGGTACCGCGCAGATTGTCGAACAGGATGGCCGGTATTACGGGTCCGAACCCGGCACAGCCGTCGTCCTCTTCAAGTACGCCATCCGGACAACCGGGCTCAAGTATACCCTTTATTCGTCTCCGGTCCGGGTTGAAATCTCCGGCGGGACCTCTTCCGAAACCGAAAGCGGGGCATCATCGCTGCCGGTCTCGGGTGTGGATACCGGGGTACCGGCCCTGTCGGGGCTTCTCCCGCTCCTGATCGCGTCGGCCGGCTGCGTTGCCGTCGTCGCGGGACGGAAACGCCGGCACGCATAAAGCTCCCATATAAAACGAGGCGGACCATAAAATGGTCCGCCTCGCTGCTTTATAAGTCCATTATTCCGGGACAGCCGCGTTCGGCTCCGATACTCTGCCTTCCGCCTCATCGCCCCAGTTTGCCCTAACAAACTGATCGATCGGCGCCAGGATAAACAAGCGCCGTCCGCCCAGATGGATCCACAAAAAGAGGCACATGACCGCCGTCCCGGCCAAACAAATCATCATGTCCTCCATCGTGTCGGCCACGCCGTTGAATCCGATATACGGCGCGACGGCGTACTGGGAATCGTTCCCGAAGATCAGATAGATCACATACTCGATAATTTCCCACATTCCCGCGGCGGTCATGGAAAAAAACGCCGCGAAGGAAACCGACACCAGGCGGTCCTTTCCCATCGGCGCGCGCTTATCCTCCCGGAAAAGGTAGTAGGCGCACAGCCCGACGGCGGTAAAGATCACGCCGCTGACGCCGTGGGCGAGCAAATCGTAATACGCGTATTTGCTGTACCAGCTGAAGGCCACCCCCAGCTCAAACGCCGCGAAAATAAACGCGAGCAGACAAATATCGGCCAAATACGCCGGCTTCAGCCGAAAAACCAAGCGGATCAGCCAGGGAATCGGCAGGAACAGAAGCCCTGCAAATCCCATGAACCCGCGTGTCTCGCCCGGCGTGAAGGCTGTGTAGAGACCGATGGCAATGCCTCCGAGGGCATACAGGGCCACCGTCGCATAATAGAGGGCCCGCCAATTGACTGTCTTTTTCATCTCATCACTCCGACAAAATCCCGTTCTTTCTATACTATGCACCGTATCCCACCCACTCGTCAAGCCCTTTTCGGTTATTCTCCAATTTATTGCACAAGAGACTCCAAGCGGAGAAGAAAATGGGAAAGATGATAAAAGATTCCGAAAAAGGCCGCCTTCCCGCAGAATTCGGTTGAAAATCACAACAATATCCTATATAATAGAAAACTGACCATTTGAAACCAAAAAAAGAGGAGAGTCTGCGTTGGAGTTTTTAGAGCATTTCCGGTTTCTCTATGACGGGATCGCGTATTTTTTCTCGTCTCATGAGGAAATCATCAATGAAGAAGTGATGATGGTTCCCGGCTGGAAGCATCTGGTCATGATCTTAATCGGCGGGCTGCTGATTTATCTGGCCCTGGCCAAAGATTTTGAACCGGCCCTGCTGATGCCCATGGGGATCGGCGCCATTCTGGTCAACCTGCCTGTCTCGGGCGCCATCAACCAGATGAACGAGGCGTTGGGAGAAGAGGTGCCCGGCATTATCGACTGGCTGTTCAAAGTCGGGATCGAAGCCTCGGAAGCCTTGCCCCTGCTCTTGTTTATCGGCATCGGCGCCATGATCGATTTCGGGCCGCTGCTCTCAAACCCCAAAATGTTCCTGTTCGGTGCCGCCGCTCAGTTCGGTATCTTCCTGACTGTGCTGATCGCCTCTTTTATGTTCCCTGACTTCAAGGATGCCGCCTCTATCGGCATCATCGGCGCCGCCGACGGCCCCACGGCTATTCTGGTATCTCAAGTATTCAAGTCCAATTATATGGGGGCTATTGCGGTCGCCGCCTATTCCTATATGGCGCTGGTGCCGATCATCCAGCCCGCGGCTATCAAGGCCGTGACCACCAAAAAAGAGCGGATGATCCGGATGCCCTACAACCCGCAGTCGGTTTCCCGCCGGACCCGCATCCTGTTCCCGATCATCGTCATCGTTATCGCCGGGCTGGTGGCGCCGGCCTCGGTGTCCCTGGTGGGCATGCTGATGTTCGGCAACCTGCTGCGGGAATGCCTGAAACTGGACAGCCTGTCCCAGACCGCCCAGACCACCCTGGCCAACCTGATCACCATTGTGCTGGGCCTGACCATCGCTTCCAGCATGAAGGCCGGCGCCTTCCTGACGGTGGGCACCATCGTGATCATGTGCCTGGGTCTGGTGGCGTTCGTGTTCGACACCATCGGCGGTGTGATGTTCGCCAAACTGATGAATCTCTTCCTGCCTCAGGGTAAGAAGATCAATCCCATGGTGGGCGGCGCCGGCATCTCGGCCTTCCCCATGTCGGCCCGGGTCATTCAGAAAATGGCTCTGAAAGAAGACAATCAGAACCACCTGCTCATGCACGCGGTGGGCGCTAACGTGGCCGGTCAGATCGGCTCGGTGGTCGCTGGCGGTATCATCTTGACAGTGGTTCCCCGCCTGATCGGCGGCTGACCCGGATAAGGAGGACAAATCGATGGATATCGTATTTCAGACAAATAATCTATTCAACTCCCTGTTGCTGATGCTGCTGGGCATGGTGGGGATTTTTGTGGTGATGGGTGTCATCCTGCTGGCCGTCAACCTGCTCAACCGTTTTGCCAAGGACAAGAAAAACGACGATAACGACAAGAAATAAGTATTCTAGTGTAAATGAGGGATAGCTGTGGCGGATAACAAGAAAATGGTGGAGGCCATCACGTCCATGGACGTGGACTTCACCCAATGGTATACCGATGTCGTCAAAAAAGCGGAGCTCTCGGATTACGCCGGGGTGCGGGGCTGCATGATCGTGCGGCCCTACGGCACCGCTTTGTGGGAAAATATCCGCGACGATCTCGACGCGCGATTCAAGGCGCTCGGCCATGAGAACGTCATGATGCCCCTCTTCATCCCGGAAAGCCTGCTGCAGAAAGAAAAGGACCACGTCGAGGGCTTCGCTCCCGAGGTGGCCTGGGTCACCCACGGCGGTGAGGACGAGCTGACCGAGCGTCTGTGCGTCCGTCCCACGTCTGAGACCCTGTTCTGCGATCATTACGCGAACATCATCCATTCCTGGCGGGATCTGCCCAAGCTCTACAACCAGTGGTGTTCCGTCGTGCGCTGGGAAAAGACCACCCGTCCTTTCCTGCGCACCATGGAATTCTTCTGGCAGGAAGGGCACACGATGCATGAGACGGCCGAGGAGGCGCTGGCCGAAACCGAGCGCATGCTCGGCGTATACGCCGATTTCTGTGAAGAATCCCTCGCCATCCCGGTCATCAAGGGCCGCAAGACCGATAAGGAAAAATTCGCCGGGGCCGAGGCCACCTACACCATCGAGGCCATGATGCACGACGGCAAGGCCCTGCAGAGCGGCACCAGCCACTATTTCGGCGACGGCTTCTCCCGCGCCTTCGGCATCCAGTTCACCGACCGAAATAACACCCTTCAGTATCCGTATCAGACCTCCTGGGGCATGTCCTCCCGCATCATCGGGGCCATCATCATGACCCACGGGGACGACAACGGGCTGGTGCTGCCCCCGGCGGTGGCGCCCATTCAGGTCGTCATCCTCCCCATTGCCCAGCATAAGCCGGGTGTGCTCGAAAAGGCGGAGGAGCTGCGGGTGCGTTTGTCCAAAATCGCCCGGGTGAAGGTGGACGACTCCGATAATTCCGCGGGCTGGAAATTCGCGGAATACGAGATGAAGGGCGTGCCCCTGCGTCTCGAGATCGGCCCGAAAGATATTGAGAACAACCAGTGCGTACTGGTTCGCCGCGACAATCGAGAAAAGACGTTCGTCTCCCTCGATGAGCTGGAAACCGCGATTCCCGATCTCCTGAAAGCGGTTCACGACGGCCTGTATCAAAAAGCCCTCGCCCGCCGCGAGAGCATGACCTATACCGCGGCC
>CABQAA010000054.1 GCA_902461995.1 uncultured Oscillospiraceae bacterium
CCTGGCGGATTCCGCCAGGGGATTTGGTGTACAAAACAGGCTCAGCGGTCGCTGCGATGATCGCCGCGGCGGGTGCCGCCGTCCCGACGGGGCGGCCGGGGTGCATCGGAGACCGTGTTCTCAGGCGTCAGGCCCTCCACCTCGATGAGAGCATCGCGGCGGGAGAGATTCAGGCGGCCCTGCTCGTCGATTTCCGTGACCTTGACGAGAACTTCGTCCCCCACATGGACCACATCCTCCACCTTCTCGACCCGCTTGACGTCGAGGCGGCTGATGTGCACGAGGCCTTCCTTGCCGGGGGCGATTTCCACGAACGCGCCGAAGGTCATCAGGCGGGTGACGCGGCCTTTGTAGATAGCGCCGATCTCGGGATCCTTCGCAATGGTCTCGACCACGCTCAGGGCCCGCTTCGCATCCTCGGTGTTGAGGGCGGAAATGAAGACGGAGCCGTCTTCTTCAATGTCGATCTTGCAGTTGCACTCGAGCTGGATCTTCTGGATGACAGACCCGCCCTTACCGATGACCTCGCGGATCTTGTCCACATCGATCTTGGTGGAGAGCATCTTGGGCGCATAGGGACTGAGCTCCTCACGCGGGGCCGGAATGGCCTTGAGCATGATCTCGTCGAGGATGTGCACCCGGGCCTTATAGGTCTTGTCGAGCGCTTCCTTGATGATGGCCGGGGTCAGGCCGTGGACCTTGAGGTCCATCTGGATGGCGGTGATACCCTTGTGGGTGCCGCCCACCTTGAAGTCCATGTCGCCGAAGAAGTCCTCGAGGCCCTGGATATCCACCATGGTCATAAAGCGGTCGCCTTCGGTGACCAGGCCGCAGGAGATACCCGCAACCGGCGCCTTGATCGGCACGCCCGCATCCATCAGGGCGAGGGTGGATCCGCAGATCGACGCCTGGGAGGTGGAACCGTTGGAGGAGAGAACCTCGCTGACGAGACGCATGGTGTAGGGGAATTCCTCGATGGAGGGAAGCACCGGCACGAGCGCGCGCTCCGCAAGGGCGCCGTGGCCGATTTCACGCCGGCCGGGCCCGCGGGAGGGTTTGGTCTCCCCGACGGAATAGGACGGGAAGTTGTACTGGTGCATATACCGCTTCTCGGTTTCGGAATCAATGCCGTCGAGCAGTTGGGCGTCGCCGGAGGAACCGAGAGTGGCAATGGTGAGCACCTGCGTCTGGCCGCGGGTGAACATACCGGAACCGTGGACACGGGGCAGCAGTCCGACTTCGGCGGCGAGGGGCCTCATCTCGTCGATGCCGCGGCCGTCCACGCGCTTGCCGTCGTCGAGCAGCCAGCGGCGCACGACGTATTTCTGCAGCTTGTAAAGGCAATCCTCGAGCTTGGCTTCCTGCTCGGGATAGACGGAATCGAATTTTTCGTGAACCGCGTCATAAACCGGGCGGAGACGTTCGTCGCGGATCCGCTTGTCATCGGTGTCGAGCGCGGCACGCACATCCTCGATGGCGAAGTCCTTGACCGCCTCATACATCTCGGGATCCGGATCGTTGGAGACAAAGTCGATCTTCGGTTTGCCGATCGCCGCTTTGATCTCGTTGATGAACGCGACGACTTCCTGGTTCGCGGCGTGGCCGGCCATAATGCCGCCGAACATGGTATCGTTATCGATTTCATTGGCGCCCGCCTCGATCATGGCGACGAGGTCAGCGGTGGAGGCGACGGTGACGTGCATGTCGGAGCGGGCTTCCTGCTCGGCGGTGGGGTTGATGACGTATTCGCCGTCCACCAGACCGACGACGACGCCCGAGATCGGGCCGTCCCACGGGATCTCCGAGATGGAAATGGCGATAGAGGCGCCGATCATGGCGGTGATTTCAGGCGAGCAGTCGGGATCCACCGACATGACGGTACAGACGATGGAGACGTCGTTGCGCATATCCTTCGGGAACAGGGGACGGATGGGGCGGTCGATGACGCGGGAGGTCAGGATCGCCTTTTCGGACGGACGGCCTTCCCGGCGCTGGAAGGAGCCGGGGATGCGGCCGACCGCGTAGAGCTTTTCCTCATAGTCGACGGAAAGCGGGAAGAAGTCCACGCCGTCGCGGGGCTTGGCCGACATGGTGACGTTGCAGAGCACCACGGTGTCGCCATAGCGAACCAGGCAGGAGCCGCCCGAAAGCTGCGCCATTTTGCCGGTTTCCACTTTCAAAGGCCGCCCGGCCAGGGTGGTTTCGAATACCTTGAATTGTTCGAACATAGCTGTACCTCCGATGTTTTTATATTTCCATCGGAACCGTGAAGCTCGCTTTAGCAATGAAACCAAGACGGACGCGGGGGCCGCCCTCGTTTTACTGCTAAACACGGGTCGCACGGTTCCGAAAACGGACGGGATAACAAAGGGAAAGAGGCAGGCGCCAAGGCTTGGACGACGCGATCCCATATTCGCAGAATATGGGCGGAGGCCAGGCCCGTCACGCTCGTATACCCTTACGTGAATGGCCTGGCCCCTCCTGCCTCAACACTTACATTACTTACGGATGCCCAGCTTCTCGATGATGGCACGATACCGGTTGATATCCTTCTTCATCAGATAACCGAGCAGATTGCGCCGGTGGCCAACCATCTTGAGCAGGCCGCGGCGGGAATGGTGGTCCTTTTTGTGGGTCTTCAGATGCTCGGTCAGGTCGTTGATCCGTTTGGTGAGAACGGCGATCTGAACCTCGGGAGAGCCGGTGTCGCCCTCATGGGTGGCGTAAGCCTTCATGATTTCGGTTTTTTCCTCGGGAAGCATGTGCAGCACCTCTTCTTTCATATTTTCCGCAAACCCAGAACAGGGAACCGGTGCATCCCCGAAAAAAGGGGCATTCTCCGCCGTCCGGGTAAGGGAAGAGCGCATTTGCCTAAACAGTATAGCACGCAAGTTTCGGATTGTAAAGAAAAACATTGCAAAACCGTGAAGATCTCTTCACGGAACCCGTTACAACGCCGGGTATTCCGGCATAGAAGAACCGCCGTGTCCGAAGGCGGCACGGCGGAATCACTATAGTACCGACAGCGCCACCAGAACTCCGGCGATCAGCAGCATGGTGGCGGGAGCGGTCCGGAAGGGTGCAGGCAGGTGGATGTTGTCGGTCCGACCATAGAGCGGCGCGAAAAGGAAGAACGCCAGGGCGATCCCGCCGGCCGCGGCGGCCGGTACCCAGAGCAGGGCATAGGACGCCGCCCGGGACGCCCAGACCGCCGCCAGCGCACAGCAGGCGGTGAGCACCCCATCCCGGAAAAACGGCTCTTTCGGCAGGATGGCGGCGCCGATGAGCACGAGCAGGGCGACAATCAGCAGGGCAAGAAGATCCCCAAGGCGGGCAGGCGAGGCGGGCAGGACGCGGCGCAGTCCGCCGGCAGCCCAGGCACTGAGCAGGGTTGTCAGGGCGGCATAGACGCCAATGCGGAGGCCGTCCCGGGTAGTATACGGAAAAAGGCGGCGCTCCCGCAGTCCCCAGAGCGCCAGAAACAGAGCGGCCAGAAAGAGACCCGCAAGTCCCGGCCGCCCGGCGGCCGTCAGACCGAAGCTGGAGCTTATCCCTCCGAACAGCCGGACGCCGAACAAAGAGCCGGTGGCGAGCAATTCTCTCGCTAATCCCAGCGTAAGACCGCCGAGAGCAAACAGCCAGAGCCGACCGGCGGAAAAGGCAGGCCGTCCCTCCGCTATACGGGCCGCGGCCGGACCGCAAAAGAGGAAAACAGCGAAGAACAGTCCGTCGGCACCCATCTCGGCGCGCCATGTCGGTGCGAATCCCGCCATGACCAGCTGCAGGCAGAGGCCAAGGGTCCCGGTCAGCAGAAAAGAGGCGCCGGCCGGAAGGGGACCGAGCCATTTGCGCAAAAGGGTGAGCAGCAGGGCGGCCAGCATCACTACGGCCGCGATATCGGCGATCACCAGCAGCGCGGCGCGGCCGCTGACGAGAGCCGCGGCTGCGAGTCCTATCAAAACCGGCCCCCCCGGAACGACGGCCGATTCGACAGACGCTCCGGGGACCGGGAACACGGCGCGTTCTTGTGCGGCCATTAGGCAGCCCCCCCGATGCTTTGCACGAAGCGGTACGCCTCATTCGCGGCCTTGACGACGGCCTTGGAAGAAATGGTCGCTCCGGAGACCGCATCCACCGCGCCCGTACCGCCTGAGGCGCCCGCATCGGTCCCCGCCTGGCCCAGAGCCGAAACCGCCAGCTGAATAAAGGAGGAGACGTCCACGGATACACCCGCGTAGGCGTCGGTTTTGCCGGTTTCCTCGTTATAGGTCAGCTTGGCCGGATCCTGCGAGGCGATGAGGGCGTCCTCCATGGTTTTGGCCTGCTCATGCCAACGGGGACCGTTTGGCGTCATGACGTAAGTGCCGGCTTCCGATTCTTGTTTCTTGGTGGTGTCACTGCCCTCTTTCTGAGCATCCCAGTCGACGGCCGTGATCCGGCCGTCCGCGACCGTCAGCTCGACATAGGCTCGGTAGCCATTGTCGTAGGTCTCCTCTTCGGCCCGGTAGGTGCCGTCCTTGAGCTGCGCGGCGCTCTGTCCGTTTTCATCGATGCCGGTGTAGCCGTTCACCGTGGCGGGCGCGGAGAGGGAATCGAATTGACGGTAAAATGTCTCTTCGGTAACGCGGGCACCGTACCCCTCCGTTTCCTGATGACTGCCGATTCGCAGCCCCAGAAACCGGGTCCCGTCGGACGACAGGGCGACGTGCACCTCAAGGGAGCCGCCATATCCCTTGACCGAAGTGGTCACGGCGAAGCCGATGGTGCGGCCATCCTTATCTTCCGCCCGGTAGGCTTCCTTAACAGCGGTGTGATTTTTGGCGTCAAGGGCAATGAAGCGATCGGCGTCGAGCATGCCGGAGAAGGCCCCCCGCACGGCTTCGGTTTCCTGTTTTTCGATGACGGTGCGGGTGAGCGCATCGGCCCCCCACAGCAGGCCCACGGACACCGCGGCCACGATCAGCAGATTGAGTAGGGATTTGATTACATTGTTCACGAAAACTCCCTGTCCTTTCTATTCATGATTTTCCAGCGGCCGGATGCCGAAAAGGAGAGATTTGAGACCATACACGCGGGGACGGGTCAGGTATTCGAGCAGCGGCACCGTGAGATTCATCAGCAGGATGGCGAAGCAGACCCCTTCGGGATAGGGACCCCAAATGCGGAGAACGGCGGTTAAGGCACCCACACCGCCCGCAAACAGAAGCTCACCGAGAAAAGTTGTGGGTTTGGTGGTGAAATCCGTCACCATATAAAATGCCCCAAGCATCAGGCCACCGGAAAGGATCCCGGCGATGACGTTGCCTGTAAACAGGCCGTATTCTCCGCCGAACACCCAGGTCACGGCCGCGAACACGCCGAGGCAGGTCATGGGGACCCGCAGCCGGATGACACCCCGCAAATAGAGATAGACACCGCCGACGAGAAGAAGCAGCGCCGAGGTTTCCCCCATGCTGCCGTTTTCAGTTCCCGTCAGCATCGGTAGCCATTCGGCCGGACCGCCCGGTGTCCCGATGCCGGAAAGCGGAGTAGCGGAGGAAACCGCGTCCGGCCGTGCATAACCGGACAGCAGAGTCGGGAAGGCGACGAGAAGAAGGCCTCTGGCCGCCATGGCGGGGTTGAACAGATTGTGGCCAATGCCGCCGAACGCCTCCTTCACAACAGCGATCGCGAACACGGCCGCCGCGGCCGCCGCCCACAGAGGGGTGCCGACCGGCAAGGACAGGGCGAGCAGTGCGCCCGTGACCAGGGCACTGCCGTCGAATTCGCCGCCTTTTCGCACCGCCAGACAGAGCCACTGCGCCACGGCCGCAGCCGCCATGGTGACTGTGAGAAGCAGCAGAGCGCGGGTGCCGAACACATAAATCGCCGCAACAGCGGACGGGGCAAGGGCGATGAGCACATCGAGCATGATGGCGGAGGTGGTGCGGCCCCGGCGAATGTGAGGGGCCGAATGGATCAGAGCAGGCTTCAAAATCCGTCACTCCTTTGGTGAACCGAGTGTGTGTGGCGCCGAACGGGAGACGGTCCGGCGGAGGTTATTTCGGGTTGGCCTTCGCGGCCATCTGGCGGCGGAGGGTGTTGCGGGACAGGGTGACTCGGGTGGCGAGATACCGCCTGGCCGGGCAGACGAACGAGCAGCACCCGCAGGAGATGCACTGCACGGCACCGTAGTCGGCACAGGTGGCCATTTTTCCCGCGATAACGGCGGCGTCGATGGCGAAGGGCATCAGACGGGAGGGACAGACCCTGGCACAGGCGCCGCAGCGAATGCAGTTCTGTTCTTCAAAGGATTGGGGCGGCAGCACCACAAGGCCGGCACTGCCTTTGGTGACCGAGACATCGGCGGATTCCAGCAGCCGCCCGGTCATGGGTCCCCCGGCGATCAGCCGCCGGGGAGCACCCTTTTCCCAGAAAGGGGGAGGCAGCCCGCCGGAGGATTTTTCTCCGCCTGCGGCCTTCAGCAGATCGGAAAACGGGGTGCCGATCGGTACAAACAGATTCACGGGCCGCGTGACCTCCCCCGCGACCGTGACGGCCCGATGGGTTAGCACGATGCCGAGGGCGGCGTCCCCCATCGCGGCGGCTGTGGAGACGTTCGAAACCACCACTCCCATGTCGGCGGGCAGTCCGCCCATGGGCACTTCTTTCCCGAGCACGGCCTGAATAAGCTGGCGTTCACCGCCCTGCGGATACCGGGTGGGGAGGGGCACGATCTTCATCTTCGACCCGGCTGCCCGGGTCAGGCGCTCAATCGCATCCGGCTTGTTCTGCTCCACGCAGATGAGGATCCGGCCGGTATTGGCACCCGCCGCCCGGCCGAGAGCGAGCGCGCCCTCGATCACCCGGTCGGTCCGTTCAAGCATGATGCGGTGATCGCAGGTCAGATACGGCTCGCACTCGCAGCCGTTGATGAGCACCGTGTTGACGGGTTTGCCGCTGTATTTTTTATAGGTGGGAAAACCCGCGCCGCCCATACCGATCAGGCCGGCCTCCCGCATCCGCTCGATCCACTTTTTCTGCGGTTCGTGAATGCTCAGCTCGGGTAGCAGGGGAGCGGGCGCGTTGCGGCGGTCGTTTTCGATCACCACCGCCGTCACCTCGTCGCCGTCGGCCGTCGGGCGGGGTTCGACGGCCAGAACGGTTCCGGACACTCCGGAATGAATTGGCGGGGAGAAATCGTCCCGGCTTTGCCCGACGACCGTTCCCACCAGCACCTGGTCGCCGGGGGATACGGTCGGCTCGCATTCCCCGCCGAAGCCCTGCCGCATGGATAGGACCAGGACGGCGGGGGAATATTCCTCAAGGGGCCGGGCGGAGGCGGGTTCCTTCTGTTCGACTCGGGCGGGGAATACAACCCCGCCGAAAAAGGAGTGGTTCATAGGTTACAATCCTGTCCTTTCTTGGATGACATCCGGCGTTCACACGGCCTGCAGCGGGAAATTCACGGTTTTGCGGACCGATCCGTCCATCAGCACAAAGAGGCTTTCCGCATCAGACAGGGCCTGCGCCGTATTCCAGGCTGTCTCAAAGGGCTGGGCGAACAGGGCGGTGGAGAGAAAATCCGCCCGGGCGGCGCTGTCGGTGAGGACGCACACCTGCCGCACAAAGCGGGCGGGGCACCCTGTATCCGGGTCGAGGATATGCGCATACACCTCGCCGTCCAGGGTAAAATACCGTTGGTAATCGCCGCTGACCCCGATGGATCCGTCGCCTATAATCAGACTGCCGAGGGTGGGAGCCGGAGAGGCTGTGCCAGAGAGATTGAGGCGGCTGTCGGGATGGATGATGGCGACGGTCCATCCCTCCCGGCCGGGCGGTGCGCCCGCGCAGCGGATGCTGCTGGTGCCGCAGTCGAGCAGAAAGGTCGTAAAGCCCGCGTCCAGCAAACGGGAGACCGCTTCGTCGGCCGCGGCCCCCTTGGCCACGCAGCCGAGATCCAGCGCCGCATGGGAGTCGGTCAGCCGCGCTTGTTCACCCGAAAATTCCACAGAGGCGGTTTTCGCATGGGAAAGGGCCGTGCGGACGGCGTCCGCGTCCGGAAGAGCGGGAGTTCGTCCGGCTTCCTGCCAGAGGTCGATGACCCGGCCGAGCGCGAGATTGACTCCGCCGGTCTCCGCCTCCCATCTCTGACAAGAGCGGAGCAGATCGGAAAGCGCGGCCGGGACATCGGTGAAGGTGCCGCCTGCACGGTTGAGAGCCGACAGAGCCGATTCCTCAGAATGCCGGTTGTACAGGGCCTCGGCCTCGGCCAGTGTGTCCGACACGATCTGGGAGGCACGGTCAAACTCGCCGCTTGTCCCGCAGTAGGCCGTGAAATTGACCACGGTGTCCATATAGCGGACAAAGGTGGTGGTAAAGCGGCGGGGTTCAGCGGAAGAGCTATCCTCCTCACCGCCGCAGCCGGAGAGGAGGAGTGTTCCGGCAAGGCAGAACGTCAAAAGGGCGGCAAGTCGTTTTATCATGGCAAAGCCTTTCTTTCAATCCGACGAAAATTCACTTTTATTATGACGGGGATCGTGGTAAAATATACGAAACAACAAAGCAGACAGACCCGCCCACCAAAATGCAGCGCGGGATACAGAAAGGACGGTTTTCGGATGAACGATACAGCCCGGGCCGCGCTGGCCCTGTTTGGAACACTTCTGCTGTCCGCTTCGCTGACGGGGTGTCAGTCCCCATCCGATAAAGGCACCGCGTCCTCTTCGTCTGCGGAAACCACCGTACAGACAACGACGCTTCCCGCAACGGATGCCGCCGTGCCCACCACCCTACCCGAGGCGCCGGAGGCGGGCATCGGGTATTGTTCGGTTGAATCCCTGGTTGTCCGAGGCGGCCCCGGAACCGATTATTACGGTATCGGCGGACTGAAATATGGTGAACAGGTGGAGATCCTCGGCCGGGTGGGCGATTGGTTCCAGATCGCTTTTCGGCCCGGCCCGGAGGGCGTAGGCTATGTCAGCGCCCAGTATATCCAAGGCGCGCCGCCGGCAATCACCACGGTGCCCCTATCGTCCGCGACGACAACCGAAACCGCTTCGACAGACTGAAGGAGGTAAAAACATGGGGGTTTTACACGATACGATGACGCTTGCGGGCGGGGTGGCCATTCCCCGTCTGGGCTTCGGCACCTGGCAGATCCCGGATGGGGATGCGTGCTACGATGCGGTGTCCCGCGCTCTCGAGGCGGGGTACCGCCATATCGATACGGCCCGTGCCTACGGAAACGAGAAGAGCGTGGGCCGCGCGGTGCGGCATTCCGGGCTGCTCCGGAACGAGGTGTTTATCACGTCCAAGCTGCCTGCGGAGGAAAAGAACACAGGCGCGGCGTGGCGCTGCTTTGAAGAGACGATGGATAACCTCGGTTTGGAAACGCTCGATCTGTATCTGATCCATGCGCCCTGGCCGTGGAACGAGGTCGGCGCCGATTATACGGAGGAGAACATCGCCCTCTGGCAGGAGATGGAGGCCATTCAGCGCAGCGGCCGCTGCCGGGCCGTCGGGGTATCCAACTTCGACGTCAAGGACCTGAAGGCGATTTTGGAGACCGGCACCATGAAGCCGGCGGCCAATCAGATCTGTTACTACATCGGCCATACACAGGAGAGCATCACCCGCTTCTGCCGGGAAGAGGGCATTCTCGTGGAGGGCTATTCGCCCCTGGCGACCGGGAGGATTCTGGGGAATCCGCAGGTCACCGCCATCGCGGACAAATACGGTGTCACCCTGCCCCAGGTCTGCATCCGCTATGTTTTGCAGAAGGATGTCCTGCCGCTGCCCAAGGCGGTCCATGAGGCGCATATCCGTCAGAACGCGCGGCTGGATTTTGTCCTTTCCGACGAGGATATGGCGTTTCTGGATGCGCTGACCGACACGGTCCGGTAGCATC